>JAISAD010000002.1 GCA_031266895.1 Bacteroidales bacterium | reverse complement strand
CCCATTTGACGACCATCGTAATAGGTTGTCTGAGGCGCTCTTGATATGGCCGACAGTCCGCCAAGTGTCCATTTCATGCCCAGCAATCCTCTGCCCGACTGGCTGTTATAGACTATGGACAGATGGGGCTGTATGCCCGCCGTACCCGGGACTACTTCTATGGGAATGCTGTAAGTGGCCGCTCCTGTGGCCGATACGTCTATGCTGCCGGGCAAACTGCCTACCGGCAACGCGGTGTTTTGCGCCTTGCCCAAAGTGAAGACCAAGCAACAGGCAATAATTGTGATTCTTTTTATCCATAATAAACTGTATCTATTTTTCATCTTTTACCTCCCCTATTCTTTTATGATTTTCCACTCCTGCTCAAAACGGTTCAACTGCACTTTTACCAGGTAAATGCCCGCCGGCTCGCCCGATAAATCTATAGTACAATTCGGCGCATCAACCTGCCGGGTACGCAACAATTGCCCCTGCAACGTGTAAATCCGGATGGAGCCGCTAACCGACTCCACAGGGTTTAATACACTTATGTTCACCTGACCCGATGTCGGATTGGGATAGACATTAAGCTGCAGTGAGCCTATCTGCTCCGTGTAATAGGGTGGCGGCGCTGTTTCGACGGAATCTTCCTTATTACTGTCAGTGTGTACTGTTTGGCTTCGGAAGGTAAGCACATGATGCAGTATTCTGTTGCCGGAAGCATCATATCCATATACCTTTTCCATTGGGCTTTGCCCGTAGCTTATACAGCTCATCGCCATACAGCATACCATGGAAATTATAAATCTTTTCATAAAATCGGTTTTTAATAGTTGTTTTGATTTAAAGTGCAAAAATAGGAAAAACTTTTGTAACTTTGCACGCTTAAAAATTAAATTCTGATTTAACGATAACCGTATGCGAAAAAAGATCTTTATCTTAGTTGTTTTTGCCCTGTTTGGAAGCGCTGCCTGGGCGCAGCAAGCTCCTGTAAATTATGTAAATCCTTTTGTCGGAACCGATTTTCACGGCCACACCTTTCCTGGGGCGCTTGTGCCTTTTGGAGGCGTGCAGGTAAGCCCCGACACACGCCTTGATGGCTGGGATGGTTGTTCGGCCTACCACTACTCCGATAGCCTGCTCTATGGCTTTTCGCATACTCACCTGAGCGGTACGGGCTGCTCTGACTATGGCGATGTGCTGCTGATGCCTTTCACCGGCATGCCGTCAGTAATTAATAGCGAATATGCGCAACCGTTCAGCCATGCGGACGAAACAGCTGCACCCGGCTATTATGCGGTTTGGCTGCCCAAAATAAAAATCAGGGCAGAACTGACTGCCTCAGAGCGGGTGGGCGTACATCGCTACACCTTTCCAGCAGGGAAAAAGGCAAGAGGCGTAATTCTGGATTTGCAGCATCGAGATAAAGTTTTGTACAGCAAGATTATATACGATAAGAAACAGGCTAAAATCAGCGGCGTCCGCAACTCTTCCGCATGGAATACTCATCAAAAATTGAGTTTCTCGATTCTCTTTTCGCAGCCGATTGAAAAAGTGGAGTTTTATCTTGACGATAAGTTAACGCCCGCGGCCAACAGCGAAATTGAGGGAGAAAACTGCAAGGCGATCATCTATTTTGCTGAAAATTGCAGGAATGTAATATTGAAAGTAGCCGTTTCGGGCATTGATAATTATGAATATGCCGAAAAAAATCAGGCGGAAATTAAGGGTTTTAATTTTGAGAAGATAAAGCAGCATGCGCAACAGTGCTGGAATTATGAATTAAGCAAAATCGGTGTTGAAGGCGGCACCGAAGAGCAGAAAAGGATTTTTTATACAGCTTTGTATCATTGCTTTACATCTCCCTATATATTTAACAACATAGATGGATCCTATATGGGCATGGATGGCAAGATTCATAAAAGCCACGATCATAATATTTACACCGTCTTTTCGCTGTGGGATACTTACCGCGCACTGCATCCGCTACTCGCTCTGATTGATCGCGCACGTACCCGCGATTTTGTTTACACTTTTATGCGCCACTACGAGCAGGGCGGCATGCTTACTGTTTGGGAGCTTTCGGCTTTTGAAACATGGTGCATGATTGGCTACCACTCCGTTTCGGTAATTTATGATGCCTGCCGCAAGGGCATTTTAGACGATTATACGCAGGCCGAAAAAGAAAAGATACTTAAAGCCATGATTTATAGCGCTAATTTGCCTAAGCTGGGACGGCTCGAGTATGCCCGCTACGGATTTATCCCTGCCGACAAGGAGCATGAGTCGGTTTCCAAAACACTGGAGTATGCGTATGACGACTGGTGTATTGCTCAATTTGCGAAAGCCATCGGCAATCAGCAGGCTTACGATGAATTTATCTATCGCTGTCAATTTTACAAAAACCTGATGGATAGCGCCGGCTTTATGCATCCTATTATTAATGGCAGCTTTATGCAACCCTTTGCTCCCACCGAAATCAACAACCACTTTACCGAAGGCAATTCGTGGCAATACTCTACATACGTGCCGCATGATTTTACCAACTATATCGCACTCATGGGCAGCAAGGCGCAGGCTGAACGGTTTTTAGATTCGCTTTTTCATACCCAAGCTGCCACCACAGGGCGCAATCAAGCAGATGTTACCGGACTGATAGGACAATATGCGCATGGAAACGAGCCGAGCCACCATGCCGCCTATCTCTATAATTATGCAGGAAAACCATATAAAACGCAACAACTGGTGCGCCAAATCATGCAGGAGCTATACACCTCAAAACCTGACGGCTTGTGCGGTAATGAAGATTGCGGGCAGATGTCGGCATGGTACGTTTTTAGCGCTATGGGCTTCTATCCGGTATGTCCGGGCGATAATCAGTATATTATCGGATCGCCCATTTTCGACAAGGCAACAATGCGACTGGAAAACGGCAAAACTTTCACGGTAATTTGCGAAAATCAGTCGCCCGAAAATTATTACATCAAAGAGGCAACGCTGAACGGCACGCCTCTAAACCGCTCATATATAACTTACGACGATATAAAAAACGGGGGCGTTTTGAAGTTTAATATGAGTAATAAGCCTGCAAGTTGGGCTACTGAACCTGAATCTTGCCCGAAAAGCGAAGTAGAGCCTACATTGCTCACTTCGCCTGTTTTTGAGCCGGCTTTGCACACGTTTAAAGACAGTTTGTACGTGTCGCTTTCGGTAAACGAGGCTAATAAATTGGGCAATGATGCCCCGTATTTCATATATTATACCTTAGATGGCTCATTTCCCAATCAAAAATCCTTGCGTTATGAGCAGCCTGTTTTAATTAAAGAAAATACTGAAATACAAGCTGTTACATATCAATTGGGAAGGGGGCGCAGCCAATTGGCTAGCAGCCAATACTACAAATTTGAAAAGAACAGGGATATTGCCTTAAAATCCAAATATAATGCACAATATACCGCCGATGGCCCCGATGGCCTGATTGACAACCTTAGGGGCAGCGTCAATTGGCGGCTAGGCGGCTGGCAAGGCTACCAGGACACTGATTTTGAAGCTGTTATAGACTTGCGCAAGGTACAGGATGTTGAACAGATTGGCGCAGGATTTTTACAGGATACCCGTTCCTGGATACTGTTCCCTAAAAATATGACGGTAGAAATATCGGATGACAATGAGCATTATGTAAACTATGGCATTTTTGCAAATCCCTATCCTGATAGCGATGAAACGCCTGCCACGTCCGATTTTATGATTACTAAAAAGGCCAAAGCACGCTACATTAGAATTAAAGCCGAAAATTATGGCGATTTGCCCGCATGGCATGCCGGCGCCGGATATCCGGCATTTATCTTTATTGACGAGGTGCTAGTGAAATAATTGGGAAAACCTTTCTACCTTTCAATAAAACGTCCGGTAGTAGTAAACCACAGCACTTCAGATGCCTTTGTTTTTTTAGATTCTACCACTACCTTATAGTAGCTGTTTTTTTCCAATAGCGCCTTAACATTGTAAAACTCAATGGCTTTATAGGTTTTATAGTTTTCCTTAATATAGCTTTGAATCGTCATGGGAAGATTATCGATATTGCTCATCGTGTGGGTTTCGAGCACATTGGCTGACTGCCCGATAACACATGCCTCCTTACCCTTAACCCCAAACCAGTTGGCTACATAGTTGCCATCGTCATCTCTCTCCCATGTGAAAGCCGTTATTTTCGGATATTTGGCCTTGAAAGCGTTTACAATATTAGCCGGAATGCCTTTCGAGGGGTCTTCCTGCAAGCTCATATCCATTTTCTCGTAATATTTTTCCAGCTTTTTATCCGATTCCGACTCCTCCTCTTCGCCTGTCAATTGATAATTGGGGTCAATGCTTCTAATCAGCTTGCCGGTTTTATCGAACAGCACGGTAGTTATCAGTTTTTGCTTAATATTCTCCTTTTCATAGATTTCTACCATCAAAATATCATTTTTTGAAGGATTTTGCTCTTTCATGGCGCTCACAAACTTGTACCCTTTGTAGAAAGTAGAGAGATGCTTCGACGGATTCGCCGTAACGCCCTCTTCGGGCAATATGATTAAGGTCTTTACCCATTCTCCGCTCTTCGTAAAGAAAAATTCATTTTTTCTGGATTGCACAATACATTTTGCCACATAAAACGTGTCAATCTTAAACCAGTTTAGCTCTTCCTTACTTGATGTTTTCTTGATCAAAGCTTTGGCTGCGGCCACGGGAACCTGGTCAGGAGGCACGGACACATTGCCGTACTGGTCGGTAACAGCATTCTTGCGCTCTTTTTCTGCCTGCTTAGCAGCCTCTTTCTCAGCCTTTTCTTTGGCGGCTGCCTCTGCTTTGGCTTTTTCGGCGGCCTCCTTTTCTGCCTTTTCCTTAGCCTTGGCTATATTTTCCTCTTTTTGAGCCTGCACTTTGGCAGCATTGTCAGTTTCCGGTTTTGTATCGGCTGGCTTTTTAGCCGAAGAAGAGGTTGTTGTCTTAGGTGTTTCAGTCGGCTTGGCAGCGGAAGAGGTGTTGCTTTTAGTCGTCACGGGCTGCGTAGTAACGGTAGATGTTTTAGCGCTATATACTCCATTTTGGGCTGTGCCACCGGTACGCTGTGCCGGTGCAGTGGATACAGAAGCGCCTTTAGCAGAGGCCTGTTTTCCCTTATCAGTAGCAGTCGGCCTGGTGGAAGCAGCAGATTTGTCTGATGCGGAGCTGCCCTGCCTGTCCGGCTTCGCTTCGGAGCTGCTGTTAACGGCTACACTCTCAGCATCCTTGCGCGTCAGCAACTTCCCCTCCGTATCGAAAGTGAGGAGAGAAGCCTCCATCCCTACTCCACTCATCTTTACTTCAATATAGTAATGAAGCGGCGCATCAGGCAACTCTTCCAGACAGGAGAGCGAAATCCCGTAGTCCTTACCATAAGTTGTAAGTACAAAATGCTCAATAGCAGACGGCAACTCCGCCTTAGGAATATCGTAAGTGGTGCGCAGCCATGTGCCATCAGCGGTATAAACCGCTTTCCCTACCGAACCATCATCCTTAAAGGTTGCGACATATTGCTTGCTATCAAGCATCCACGACATTACTTTTACTCCCGCATATTCGCCATTGAAGGCATCCATTACCTCTTCGGGCACCTCTTCACTTTTTATTTTTTGGGCATAAAGATGCACAAAGTTAACCATAAGCAACTGTATTGCAACAATTAGCAACAACTTAAATCCTATTTTTCTCATGACTTAATACATTGGATAAAATGAACAGCAAAAATACGGAAAATTTTAAAATTTTCAATGAACGGGAGAAAAATTGCTTTCAATAATTTGCAATTACTTTCAAATCAGCAATAATTCGCTCTTTTGAAGTAAGGCCAACATAGCGTTTAACCTCTTTCCCCTCCTTAAAAATGATGATTGTAGGAATGGCGGCTACTTGATGCCGCTCATTAGTGGCCTTGCACAGATCGAAATCCAGCTTGTAAAATCCTGCTTTTTTGTGCATCGCTTTCGCAACTTCTTCATACTCGGGCAAAAACAGCTGACACGGGCGACAGGTGAACAGTAACAGAGCGGTTGAGCATGGCAGCCATTTGAGTGGCGGGACTGAGCGGATTAAGGTCGTCTGCCTGTTGCGGCGATACTGTGCTATTGAACATGCCCCCGCCTCTGTTCATAGAGAGTTCAAAATCTGTTTTCTGCATATTCAAAACCATTTCAGTATCCATTACCTTTACCACGCTGTACTGATGGGTTTCCTTGACAATTATATCGGTTGTGCTTGTTTGTCCATTAATTTCCTGACTGCTGCCGGTCTTTACGGTTTGAGCAACCGTAAAAGATTGCCCTTTAGCCAGATTAAGCTTAAAATGCACTTTTTCCTGCGCGTAAATCCAGCTGCCCAAAAGCCATATAACCCACAAAAGCAGATATTTTTTCATATTTATGCTATTCTTCACAAGCGGCCGTTACTTAATTTGACTTTTAGCCTTCATTTGTTCATACATAAAAAAAACAGCCGGATAAAACAGCCACAGCGTGATAAACAGCTGCAGAAGGCTGCGGGACGACATGAGCGGCCTGGGATCAAAAACCAAATTGGTGAGCAGCCATGCCGTTAGCCCCATTCCCAAATCCATGCAAAAGAACCAGAGATACTTATGTCGCTCTATTTGCGCCAGTGTAAAAAGTGATGACCTTAATTTTTTCTTTCGATTTTCCGAATGTGTAATCATAACATTTAAGATTATATTTCTCCTTTATTTTCATGCCTCTTGCGCATCTTTTCATAGATGAAAACAGCAACAAAACAGTGTCCCCAGAGTAATAGTACTAAATAAAATAAGCTGCGCAATGAAAACAGAGGTCTTGAAGTGAAAAATGTTTCATACAACAGCCAGGTAACCACTCCCATCCATAAATCATACAGGACGAAAAACAGGTATTTATGCTGTTGAATTTTAGAGAATGGAATTAAAGGTTTCCTTCGATTTTCCGAATGTGCAAACATAATATTTATTATTTTAAATTAGTATTGATTGGCAAAAATACACAAAAAATCACTTAGTGATATTCATATAAAAGCAGAATATGCCATTACAGTTAGGCGCCTTGACATAATAGCAGGAAGCTACATAAAATGATTTAATTCTCGAAAAAAAACTTCCTGAATATAGCATTTCGGTAAATCCAATATATGGCATAAGGATTTTTATCATATTCCGAATCACCAAACAGTTCCTGTTTAAACTTGCGCTTATAGACACGTTGGAGGTCTGCGTCGTAGTGAAAAGTATTGATTACAAATTTTGGATATTCCAATATCGAACTCATGACAAGCATACTTTTTGCTGCAATATAATTTTCACCGATCAGAACAAATTGGATATTATTCCTTTGGCAATACTCCTGAACTGCGACAGGAGATTTGCAATTGGGCGCAGCACAATCAGGTTTCCAAAAATAGATTAAACAACTGTCAAATTGATTCATATAGGTTTTTAATTGTGTTGCTGTTATCGCAAACACAACAGAATCGGCGCCATAGCTGTATGGTACGGTATCCGTGATAAACATAACCCTGTTTTTCTCTGGAGAGGTTAATTGGTCAAAACCGCTGTATCTTGTTGGCGCCTTTATCTCAATGACTATGCAACTTGTACAGGCTAATGCCAATATTAGAGATACTCCCAGTATAAAAGATTTCGTACTCATAACTTAAAGAAGAAATTTACACAACAAAGTAACCATCCTGCAATTACTTTGTTCAATTTTATTTTTTAACAGCAATAACGGGAATAGTATAGCCCCCAAGTTTGCCCAATCCTTTATTAAACCTGTATTGCCCCGCTGGAATCATATACAATTGTCCATACTGGTCTTGGCTGTACAAATCTTCATCAATGTAGAAATCTGTCCCTTCCTCATCAAATTGAAAATAATTGTCTATCAAAATATCCGCATACATCCTTCCTTCTTCATTGTCATCACCATAATAAAGAATAGTATGATTCTCCTCTTTAATCTCCTCTATTCTGAGGGATATATGAAAATTGCAAAGCCCCGCTCCATCACAATTTTTTTTCTTTCTCCCCCATTCATCCCACCATATTTCAAATACTAACTGTTTTGCTTTTTCTACAGTTGGTTGGGTTTGTTCGGTTAGGACATTACTAACTGTTTTTTCCGTTGTTTCCTTGTTGCAGGAAATTGTCACTAATGCTATTGCCACTATCACAATGCTAATTACTTTTTTCATTCTAATTCGTTTTTTCAGTTAAAAAATTACATTAATTTACGCCGCAAAAATAATATGCCTATTTTTATCTACCCCCAAACGGGCAGATTTTTTGATAAACGGTCAAAAATCTAGTGTAAGTGGTCAAAACTACCCTGTAACCGGATTGCTCGAAATCCACAAATTGAATGCCTTCAGCCGTCGCCTGGATATTTTCAGTCTCTTTTCCTTCAACATCACCACCCTTTCGCCTGCATCGGTTCCCGTGACATAGCGCCCATTTACAAGCGTGTGATAATGTATCCTGAAAAAACCATAATCAAACAACTCGGACTCAAACTCATGAAGCGGCTTAATATCATAATCTGTTGCTCCATCCTTCAAATAGATGGTAATCAGATTGCCGCTACTCTCCATATACACAATATCCATAACTCTGATAACACTTTTCCTGCTTCCTTTCGTAGCTATTTTCCTGCCCATTTGCCTGCTGTAATCTATTCCCATAATTTTAATAAAAAAAGCGTGATACTTAACAATATCTCGCTATCAGTGGTATTTAGCGTAACCTAGCATGCCGAAATAAGTCAAGCTCACGCACTGCGTGAATCTTGGCATGCTAGAAAAATCGCTAAATTTCCTGATAGCAAAGTATTCTACCCTAAAAACATCCTAACTCTTATTCATCAATTCCATCTTTAAAAAACTTCTAAAACTTACTTTTAACTTGACTTTCCCAAACTCTAAAAACAACCTGTCGCACAAAAAAAATCACTGCTCAATAGCCGCCTTGATAAACCCGAAAAAGAGCGGATGCGGACGGTTGGGACGCGACTTAAACTCAGGATGAAACTGACAGGCCATATACCAGCGATGGTTCCGGATTTCGACCATCTCCACAATATTACCATTGGGCGAAGTGCCGCACACTATCATACCGTGCTCCTCCAGCATAGCCCTGTAATCATTATTCACCTCATAGCGGTGGCGGTGGCGTTCCGAAATAGAATCGCAGCCATAGGCCTCAAACGCCCTGGTATCCGGCTTCAGCTTGCAAGGGTACTGCCCCAGGCGCAGAGTACCGCCGAGAATACTGTACTCATTCTGCCCGGGCAAAAAATCAATAACCGGATGCGGCGTATCGGAATCAATCTCCTTGCTGTGCGCCTCCTTCAGGCCAACCACATTGCGCATATACTCAATAATAGCAACCTGCATCCCCAGGCAAAGGCCCAGGTAGGGAATATTATTTTCGCGGGCATAGCGGGCAGCATTCACCTTACCCTCAATGCCACGGGAGCCAAAGCCGCCGGGAATTATAACTCCATTCATACTCTTGAGCAGCGTGCCGGCGTTTTTTTCCGTAATATCTTCAGAATCGAACCAGTGGATATGCAGCTCCGTCAGGCAGTGAATAGAAGCATGCTTCAGCGCCTCCACCACACTCAAATAAGCATCCTTCAGCTCTATATACTTCCCCACCAGCGCAACATGAGTCTCCGAAACTGCCTTCCTGCTCTTATCCACCATCTCCTGCCAGTCCGTCAAATCCTTCTCGCGGCAGCTAAGATTCAAGCGCTCAATCACCCGCTGCGCCAGGCCCTTCTCCTCAAGCGCGAGGGGAATCTCGTAAAGCGAAGGCATATTTATATTCTCAATAATATTTTCCGGCTTCACATTGCAGAAAAGCGACAGCTTCCGCTTAATCTCCATCTCCAGAGGGCGGTCGCTGCGGCACACCAGAATATCGGGCTGAATGCCAATGCTGAGCAGCTCCTTCACACTATGCTGCGCCGGCTTCGTCTTCAGCTCATTGCTGGGCGTAATAAAAGGAATAAGCGCCACATGAATATACATGCAATTAGCGGCACCCTCCTCTATCGAAAACTGTCGAATAGCCTCCAGAAAAGGCAGGCTCTCGTAATCGCCCACCGTGCCGCCCACCTCCACAATAGCCACCTCGGCGCCATTGCTCTGGGCATTAAGCCGGATTTTATCCTGAATCATATCGGTAACGTGCGGAATCATCTGCACCGTTGTGCCGGCATAAACGCCGTTGCGCTCATTCTCAATCACCGAATAATAAACCTTACCTGCCGTAACATTGCAATACTTATTCAGATTCTCGTCAATAAAGCGCTCATAATGGCCGATATCAAGATCGGTCTCCCCGCCATCTTCGGTAACAAAAACCTCGCCGTGCTGGTAAGGATTCATAGTGCCGGGGTCCACATTCAGATAGGGATCCAGCTTTTGCATCGTAACCTTCACGCCCCTTGATTTCAGCAGCCTGCCCAGCGAGGCAGCCGTAATTCCTTTTCCCAGGCCGGAAACTACCCCTCCCAGCACAAATACATATTTAGTAGCCATAATCGCATTTATATTTTAAAAAGCGCAAAAATACACTAATTTTTTGATATGGCAGCCCTGTCTCCATCAGAGCTTTGGCGACATAAAACAGGCCTGGGGCAGCCCTTCTCTGCCCGATGTTTTTTAATTCTTTTAAAGCAGACAGACACATGCTTAACATCACGCGAAAATAATTTGATTAAGAAAATTAAAGGCGTTGCCTTTTTTTGTATTTTTGCAGCTTAATTATTATAAATAAACAGTTATGATTGATTTTGAACGTGTAGATAAGCCCAACTTTAAGTACTCCGTACTGCATCCGTACATTAATTTTTTTCACGAATACATCTTCTACAGCAAATATTATGTGCTGAATCGGGAGCGCATACCCAGAAAAAAGCCTGTAGTGGTAATAAGCAATCATCAAAACGGGCTGTCTGATGCCCTGGGCATTCTCTTTGCCTTCAGAAAGGATGGACGCTATCCTGTTTTCATAGCCCGTTCCGATATTTTTAAGAAGGATTTTGTGGCCAAGCTGCTGCGCCTTCTGCGCATTATGCCTGCTTACAGGGCACGCGATGCGAGCAGCGGTAGCGGAAGCGTGCGCGAAAACTCGGCTATTTTCAGCAAATCTGCCCGCATCCTTTCGGACAACGGCGTGGTGTGCCTTTTTCCTGAGGCAGGACATGAGGATTGCCATCACCTGGGCTCTTTCAAAAAGGGCTTTGCCCGCATTGCCTTCTCGGCTGCCGAGGAGATGAACTTTGAAAAGCCTGTCTATATCTTGCCCTGTTCCAACCACTACTCCCACTACTTCGGGTTTCAGCACAAGCTGATTATCACCGTCGGAGAGCCTTTCTCGTTTGAAGAGCTGTACGATTTGTACAGGGAGCATCCCGACAGGGCCAGAAAGGTCTTAACAGAGTGGGCGCATGAGAGAATTCAGGGGCTGATGCTTAATATTAAGGATAAGGCGCTGTATGAAGAGTATGATATTTTAAGAACACTTTATGCCAGGAATGTGGTGAAGAGGGAGGGGCAAAAGGCCTGGTACTATCCCAACATCCTCAAGGCGGAACAAAAGATTGTAGCTTCGGTTGACCGGTTGCGGGACGATAATCCCGAAGATTTTAATGCCTTGATGCTGAAGGCACGCGAGTACTCCGTTACTCTCGACAAGCTGCATGTTTACGACTGGGTTCTGGCCGAGAAGATTTCGTTTGGAACAGTTGTTTTCAGAACTCTGCTGGCGCTGCTGCTGATTCCGCTTTTAATTTACGGCTGCATTACCAACTTTATACCCTATAATGCCAGCACGCTAATAACCAGAAAGATAAAAGATCCGATGCTTCACAACTCGTTTCATTTCGGCATCTCCTGCCTGATTTCTTACCCCATTTGGTTTATTGCTACCTTTATTACAGTGTGGCATATTACGGGAGTGTGGTGGATTGCGCTGTGCTATCTGGGGTCTGTGCCTGTAAGCCTGGTAGTATATATAAGAGGAAAAATAATGGTAAAGAAGCAGCTGATGAGGTTTACCCGCTTTGGATTCTGGTGGCGCGGCGATTTCCTGTACCACAAAGCCAAGAGCATTCGCGCTCAGATTGTGGCTATTCTCGACAGGATTGTAAAGTAATAACGAAAATATCTGACTTTGCCATTATTTTTGTATTTTTGCAGCCGAATATTTTAATCATCAAAACTCCTAAATCAATGCCAGCAACAGTTTGTACTGCACTATCGGCGAGTCGGAATACCGCTCTCGAGATGCCGTTTTCGGGCATTTTAAGCCGCACGGCAGCACTGTCTCAAAATGCGCTCCCCAGCCTCGTATTTCCGTATGCAGTTTTCTTGTTAATATTTGCAGTTTTTGGGATTTCAAGAGCAGCTTTCGAGCTACCTCCTGCAGGTTTCCCGCTAATACTTGCAGATTTCGCATGGAGCAGAGGGCTACAGAGGCGCATCTTTATGCCCGCTATTCCAATTCGCACGGCAAGGAGGGTCCTGAAGGGCCGGCAGAAAGCGTGATTATTAATTGATTGACGGCGATGGCTTGCTGCGGGCGTGTATGTGTGCAGTATGGCAGCAGGGCGGCAATTTTACCGCGGAAAGTTAATTATAAGGTAGATTGAAGTTTTTTTTGCCGTTTTGTGCTGTTATTCATTTTTTTTTACTATTTTTGCAGTGCTTTTTAAGTGCATTACACTTTTCCATAGGCAACGGGCTGCGATATAGCCCGTTGCTTTTTTTTGATGCTTTTTTTCCTGTTTCAACAGAGAGATGTTTGCATTTTAGCGGCAATTTTACCACGGCAAATTATTTAATATAAGTAGATTGAAGTTTTTTTTTGCCGTTTTGCGCTGTTATTCATTTTTTTTTGCTATTTTTGCCGCGAGAAAAATATTCTGTTTCATAATTCTATGAAAAGGAGCAACGGGGCCGCTGGCCCCGTTGTTATTTTATGATGCTTTTTTTCTGTTCCAATGGAGCGTGTTGCAGAAGGTTGTTTGCTTTTTAGCGGAAAGTTGGCTGTAAGACAGGTTAAAGGTTTTTTTTGCCGTTTTGCGCTGTTATTCATTTTTTTTTACTATTTTTGCCGCGAAAAGAATGTATGTTTTCATATTTTGTGAAAAGGGACAACGGGGCAGCTAGCCCCGTTGTCTTTTTTTTGTCGTTTTGTGCTGTTATCCAATATTTTTTCTATTTTTGCAGTACATAAAATACTTTCATGACGAAAGGGGCAACGGGCTGTTATATAGCCCGTTGTTTTTTTTTGATGCTCATTTTTCCTGTTTCAAGCGGAGCGTGTTGCGGAAGGATGCTGGCTTTTTAGCGGAAAGTTTACCGCGGAAAGTTGGCTGTAAGACAGGTTGAAGGTTTTTTTTTACCGTTTTGTGCTATTATCCAATATTTTTTTCTATTTTTGCAGCGAAGATAAATTGTACATAATGAGAGGGGCAACGGGCTGCTATATAGCTCGTTGCTTTTTTTGATGCTCATTGTTACTGTTTCAATGGAGCGTGTTGCGGAGTGATGTTTGCATTTTAGCGGCAATTTTACCGCGGAAGGTTAGTTGTAAAGCAGGTTGAAGGTTTTTTTTTTGCCGTTTTGTGCTGTTATTCATTTTTTTTTGCTATTTTTGCAGCGCTTTTGATTTTTGTGCGCTTTTGGTTTTGGTAGCGTTTCTGAAGCGCAAAGAGGTTTACTCATAAATAAAAAGAAGGAGGCAACGGGTTTTACAGTAGCCCGTTGCTTTTTTTTAATGAATTGCACGGGCGATTGTTTTCTGTAACGAATATTTATTTTTGCCGTTTTGTGCCGTTATTCAATATTTTTTTCTATTTTTGCAGCGCATGTTTTTTTGCTTCATGCACATTAAAATTTTTTGTTAAATTGAAGGCGACGGGCAATAAGGTATCCCGTTGCTTTTTTTGATGCTCATTGTTACTGTTCCAATGGAGCGTGTTGCGGAATGATGCTGGCATTTTAGCGGCAATTTTTACTGCGGTAAGTTAATTGTGAAACAGGTTAAAGATTTTTTTTTTTGCCGTTTTGCGCTGCTATTCATTTTTTTTGCTATTTTTGCAGCGAAAATAAGGCTCTGTTTCATATTTTATGAAAAGGGGCAACGGGGCAGCTAGCCCCGTTGTTTTTTTTGATGCTTTTTTTCTGTTCCAATGGAGCGTGTTGCAGAAGGTTGTTTGCTTTTTAGCGGCAATTTTTACTGCGGTAAGTTAATCGTGAAACAGGTTGAAGATTTTTTTTGCTGTTTTGCGCTGTTATTCATTTTTTTTCCCTATTTTTGCAGCGGAAATAAATGTACGTTTTCATTAGCATGAAAAGGGGCAACGGAGCAGCTAGCTCCGTTGCTTTTTTTGATGCTCATTGTTACTGTTCCAATGGAGCGTGTTGCGGAATGATGCTGGCATTTTAGCGGCAATTTTTACTGCGGTAAGTTAGTTGTAAGACAGGTTGAAGGTTTTTTTTTGCCGTTTTGCGCTGTTATTCATTTTTTTTCCTATTTTTGCAGTGCATGTTTTTATCATTCATGCGATTTTTAATTTTTTAATTTTATATTTTATTTAGAAGGAGGCAACGGGCTATTGTATAGCCCGTTGCTTTTTTTTGATGCTCAATTTTTCCCGCTCCAGCGGAGCGTGTTGCGGAGTGATGTTTGCATTTTAGCGGCAATTTTACTGCGGCAGGTTAATTAATTAAATAGATTGAAGATTTTTTTTGCCGTTTTTGTGCTGTTATTCACTTTTTTTTTCTATTTTTGCAGCGTTTTTAATGAAAGAAGGCAACGGGCGCATATGGGGTTAAGTAGCCCGTTGTTTTTTTTTAAAAAATGCTCACCTTTCCTGCTCCAGCGGAGCGTGTTACAGAATGATGTTTGTATTTTAGCGGCAATTTTACCGCAGCAGGTTAATTAAGTAGATTGAAGATTTTTTGCCGTTTTGTGCTGTTATTCATTTTTTTTTCTATTTTTGCAGCGCATGTTTCTTGATTATTCATGCAGCTTGAATTTTTTGTGGAAGCAACGAGGTTTCTAAACTACCCCGTTGCTTTTTTTGATGCTCATTTTTCCTGTTCCAACGGAGCGTGTTGCGGAATGATGCTGGCATTTTAGCGGCAATTTTACTGCGGAAGGTTAGTTGTAAAGTAGGTTGAAGGTTTTTTTTGCTGTTTTACGCTGTTATTCATTTTTTTTTGCTATTTTTGCAGCGCATGTTTCTTGTTTATTCATGCAGTTTAAATTTTTTTATATTTAATGGTTTGTATTTAAAGGAAGCAACGGGGTAGTTAGTAACCCCGTTGCTTTTTTTGATAATTATCCGTCATTGCGAGGCACGAAGCCGTTGCTCGCTATTCTCCGCTGCCTTCTTCCGCTTTGGGAAGGCTGTAGTATTTCTTTACGAATTTGTTTTTTTGGCTGCGGTTACCCAGCTTATAGCTGTAGGCGGGCAGACCCCTGGCCGAGTTCAAGGCGCGCTTGCTGGGCGATACTGCCTGAATGGCTTCGTTGAATGCGGTGCTGGACGAAAAGCCGTACATGCTGTTGTTTTCAAACTGGAAGAAATAGAAGTGGCTGTCAAATTCGGTGTAGAAGTAGAAACGGTTGCGCGAGCCTTTTTTTTCTATTACCAAGCGGCCGGGCATTACCCTGTCCACCTCTTTGCTGTTGCAAACAGCCAGATAGAGCTGCGCTTGCGAAATAAAGGCCGAGTTTGCCTCGTCCCACCTGAATTTGACGTTGGAGAAGAGGAATTTTATTTTTAGCGCATCGGGTATTTTCTTTACGCGGCCGGTATTTGCCAGTTCGCTCTTGTATTTTTCGTAGGCCTTTTCGCCCAGCATGTTGAATAAAGCCTGCTCGTAATCGTCGTCTGAGGAGGGGTCAAAGAAATCAATCGAGCCTGAATTTTCAATATCGTCCGTCATTACTTTCATGGCCGGCTCGCAGAAGAAAAAGTCAATAGAGGCCGAGAGGCGCATGTCGGCCGAGTCGCTTTTCATATAATTGGTAATCGTGCCCGAAGTCTTAAAGTCCACCCGTCCCAGCTTAGTTCCCATGTCAATAGCTCCCGTTCCGGTGGCTATGCAGTCATACTTATTCAAGCGAATAATATTGCCGGGCTGCGAGGGGTCTTCCAGTTTGGCCATGGAGGCTGCCCGAAATTCGTTAGAGGCGTGGTCGTAGGTGATGTAGCCGAATGTTGAAATATATTCCGCATCATTAAACTGGTCTTTGGCTGCACCGAAGCAGGTATAGATGCGTCCTGTGCGGTTGGCCGAAGCTATGGCCACTACTGCCTTGCGGTCTGCTACATCCTTGCTGCGATTGTGGATTTCCAGGTAGATAGCTTTCGGATTTACCTGCTGCAGGATGCGCAGGCGGGCGTATTTGACGTTGTCGCAATCGTGCATAATTTCAACGCCGCCCACAAAATAGAGAAATTCGTTGAGGCTATTCAGCTCTACCCTGCCGTCAAAGCCAAAATGCGGACTGAGCTTGAAATCGCTTTCAGGCGAAATTTTCCCTACTGCCCTTGTCTGCTGATAAAACCATATAGAGTCCATGGCAACAGTCTGTACCCTATCGGTTTCATCCACATAGTCGTAACTGCCCGAGCCGCGCATGTTGTTTTTGGCTGTAATTTTTATGGTGCAGCGGTACAGCTCATGGAATTTGCCAAGACGGCCGGCTACGATGCGGGCACCGGTCAGCAAATCCATGTCGGCATGTTCTCTAATGGTAATCAGTCCGTTATCGGGAATTACGGCGGCATCGCCCACATCAATGTAGCGCACTCCGGTACATTTGATAATATTTGTGCCAAAGTCAAAATCGGCCGTCGCCGCATTGAAAGTCAATCCCCTGCATTCCGGCCGGGTAGCGGTAAGCTCATTGCCGCTGCTTGCCATATCCATAAGGTCTCTGGCCGGCTGTCCATTTATATCAACACCGGCATAGGGGTCATTCCATTTGAAGCTCAGCAGGTTGTCGTCAATCGGACTCCATTCAAAATAGTCTGCACGCGCCTTGTACTCATTTTTAATAAAAAACACTTCAGAAAAGCCGTCCCGCGAAGTAAAGGCTCCCTTGCGTGTTTGGAAGTTAATGTCCGACAGGTAGTTGCTGGTACTGAATACCTGTTCTTTTTTCTCCTCGGTCATAAAGATGCGCAGGTTCGAAGAGTCGGCCAGGAGGGCATGGTGCAGGAATGTGAAATGCTGCGAGATAAGGTCGGCCCGCTTGAAATCGAGTACGCCTCCGCCATACATTCCCGAAGGGGTGAGCCTGGAAAAGCCGCTCAGCCTGGTTTCGCCAAAAATATCCATGAGGCTGTTTTTTGTATAAACAAACATCTGTTCCTGATAGGGCTGCCAGAAGAGGCGAGCGTTTACGACCGAGGCCGGCGGGTATTCCGTGCCGGCTATTTGGGGCGCTACTACGTGAGACGAGGGGTTGCCCGTAGTGGAGTCGAGATAAAAGATATAATCGTCGGCTATGGTGGTAGAGGTGAGGTACTGTATTGTTCCCTTGCCGCGCAAGCCTCTGTTGCTCAAGTCAATAACATTATGATAGGTAGCCCTTCCCTCATACATTTTTATTCCTGAAGGATTGGTTTTATAGACAAATCCCAGCGAAAAGTCGGGGCGAATCTGCAACGGCTCTTCAATATCTTCAAAAATTCCACCCGAAATCAGCCGGCCGGAAAATTTCATTGAATCGATAGAAAAGTTATCCAGGTTCTTGATTATGAACCGGTCTAACGAAAAGTGAAAGCGATCGCGCGTGTAAACACCGCCCAGCACCTCTTGCTTATCATAGAATACATGTCCTCCCTTGCGTGCCTCAAACATGGGATAGTCGGGATAATCTACCCGCCCGCTTTTATTGCCGGGGACGTCAATGTAGAGTGTTCCCGAAAGTTCTTCAATTACGCTACGAATGCGGCGTAGCTTGTGTTCTCCATACATGTTTACGGGGGCGTTCATGTCTTCCGAATAGAGTATCAGGGTGTCAATAACATTCATGCCTACCTCGAATTTATCATAGTTAAATTCACACTGATGCGAAGCAAAATCAAACAGTCCGGCAATAATTTTTCCCGAAAAATCCATGTCCCGATTCCGCTTTACCGTAACCTTGCCGCCTGTGGGGTAAACATTGACAATCTGTGCATCGCTTAATACAAAAAATTCGCAGCCGGTTATATTCAGTCTATTGGTTACCAAGTCAATAGTAGCAAAATGCGTGTTCGATTCCAGCACAATATTGTCATAGTCCATTTTATCTATATCGTTATTCAGATACTGTGCCAGCTTGCGGCGATAGATTATCCTGTCGTTTATTACATCATATTCAATAAATCCGAACGCCGCCATGTCAATTAGCAGGCGCCTGATATCTACCGGCGATTTTTTAAAATGGCTGCACACCTGGTTTAATGTTAAGGGATTCAATTTGTTGCGATGAAAAACTTCCCACAGCGTATAAAGGGGGTTAATTTCATTAAATCCCTGCATTTCGCGCATTACCTGCGAGTTGAAGTAGTTTTGCGATTCAAAGCGGGCAGGACTTGAACTTTGCATTCCCACAAGCGGCTTGATTTCAATGCGTTCCATGTCGGTTTTCCATTGAATAGACTCCGCATAAATGTCCATTTTGTGGTAGGAGTCGAAGAATGGCGATCTGCCTACGCCATCTTTGGGGCGCGATACAATCAGCTCGCGCATATCGGAATTGTACTTGAAATTAGCCGCAGGGTGGTAAATCGAATCGGTGTCGAAATAGACGGAGATGCGGGCATCCTGCGATAAAAGGTTTTGAGGACGAAAGAGGAAGCTGTACGACTCGACTTTTACTACAAGTTTCCCTTTTGCATTGCGCACCAGCACTTTGGCCGGAATAATGCTATCGGAAGAGCCAAGTACCGATCCTCCCCGCATCTCAAAGCCGCCAATGTAATCCACATTTTCATACATTCCCTTGACAGTCAGCGTGTTTTCATAACTTTTAAAGCGCGGGTAGGTTGCCTTTTCTTCACTCACCTCCAGGCCTGCTTTCTCTTCCAGCCTGCCCTTGAGCGGTCGAGCAAACAGTTTCGGATAGTAGAAAGTAACATTTTCGGCCTTAAAAAAGGCAAATTTAACCTCAACCCTGTAATTATCAAGCGTAGCTTTCACCTGGTCGGTCAAGCCTGCGCGTGCCCAGTTTACTTCACCGCCTTTTCCTTCCCAATTGCCGGAAAGCGGAAAGAAGCGCCCCGATGTGTTGATTATTGTCAGACTGTCCTGCAAGGAGGCGCCTGTTAAATCTACATTTTTAAAGCTCAAATAAGGCTCCTTATCAATGCCCATTCTGTCTAGCGAACCATCCACACGCCATTTTACGTTCGATTTATTATTAAGGTATTTTCCCCTGAAAAAATCGGCATAGGTGTTCATATAATCCGAAAATTTACCCGGTTCGCTATTAATAAAATAGCTTACGCAACTTTTCCAGTCCGCATGTATATCAATATGTTCACTTTGAGCAAAAGCCAAGTAGGCCAGCATAAAGGCCCTAAAGTGAGGAAACGGTCGTAATTTTTTATCTATTAACTGGTTGGCCGTCTCTATAAAGTCGTGTTGCACGGGCGCGGCAACAGCTCCTTTATTCCACAGCAGTTCAAATTGCTTTACCAATTCATCGCCCTCCCTTTGACGGTCCTTTGGCGCAGTTTCGATAAAGGCTTTCACCTCGTCGGCGGTTTTGGCTACATCGCCGGAAAATCCGCTAAATTTTTGTGCACTAACAAAAAACGATACTGAAATCAGGAATATTACTAACGAAAAACGTCTCATTACATCTTTATTTATTTCCTTGCAAAAATAATATTTTATTCCATATTTATTATAGTGCGAATGCATAATCTTAAAAACAAATTATCCTCAAAAATGGAGGTTCAAGATACTTCTAAGAGAAAATCGCTATTTTTGCACTTCTAAAAAAACAATTTATGACTGAAAGAAACTATGCTGCCATTATTGCCAAAGAGTTGGGCGTAAAAGAAATGCAGGTAAAAAACACTTTGGAGTTGCTCAATGAGGGCGCTACCATTCCTTTTATTGCACGTTATCGCAAAGAGGCCACAAACAGTCTCGACGAGGTGCAATTGGCTCGAATCAGGGATTTGTACAACAAATGGGTGGAGCTGGATAAACGCCGTGCCACGATTATCGATTCCATTACCGAACAGGGCAAAATGACCCCGCAATTGGAAAAACAGTTGAACGAAGCCATTACAATGGCAGTGCTGGAAGATCTCTACCTTCCCTACCGTCCTAAACGGAAAACACGTGCTACAATTGCTATCGAAAAGGGGTTGGAGCCATTGGCGAAACAGCTCTACCAGCAAGACCGTTTTGATGTGGAGGCGGCTGCAGCCAAGTTTATTAATGAAGAAAAAGGAGTCAACACAATGGAAGAGGCGCTGGCCGGTGCACGCGATATTGTGGCCGAATGGGTAAGCGAAGATTCCGCCTTACGCGATAAAATGCGCCGCATGTTTCAACGCGAGGGTGTTATTGTTTCCAAAGTGGTAAAAGGCAAAGAGGAAGAGGGCAGTAAGTATGAAATCTATTTTAATTCGGAAGAAATTTTAGCTAAAGCGCCATCACATAGGGTATTAGCCATGTTTAGAGGCGAAGACGAAGGCTTTTTGCGCCTTTCGGTAATGCCCGACGAAGAGCGGGCGCTGGATATTATGGAGCGCCACTGCATTAAGAGCGATAACGATGCCGCTGATGAGGTGTGGCTCGCCTGTGTGGATGCTTACAAGCGCTTGCTCCAACCTCAAATGGAAACCGAAATGCGTAAATTCTACAAAGAATGCGCCGATAACGAGGCTATTAAAGTGTTTGTAGCCAACCTGCGCCAGCTGCTGCTGGCTGCACCGCTCGGCCAAAAAACAGTATTGGCCATTGATCCCGGTTTCCGTACAGGATGCAAAGTTGTGGTGCTTGACAAGCAAGGTAAATTACTGCACACTGATACCATTTACCCGCATCCGCCACAGCAGGAGTATGAACTGGCTTCCAAAACATTAAGGCATTTAGTAAATTTATACAAGGTAGAAGCTATCGCCATTGGTAATGGCACAGCAGGCCGCGAAACCGAACATTTTGTGCGCAGCATTCCTTTTGAGCGCGAAGTAATCACCATTGCAGTGAATGAGAGTGGCGCCTCTATCTATTCGGCTTCTGAGGTAGCGCGCGCCGAATTTCCCGATTATGACGTTACGGTTCGTGGCGCTGTTTCTATCGGTCGCCGCCTGATGGATCCGCTTGCCGAACTGGTCAAAATAGAACCAAAATCTATTGGCGTGGGGCAATACCAGCACGATATAAATCAAAATCACCTCCAGAAAAGTCTGCTCAATGTGGTGGAAAGCTGCGTGAATTACGTGGGCGTAGAGGTCAATACGGCCAGTAAGGAATTATTGTCATACGTGTCGGGCGTGGGACCTGCGCTGGCTAAAAATATTGTGGACTACCGCAATGCCAATGGAGCATTTGTTTCACGCACACAACTGAAAAAAGTACCGCGATTTGGCGATAAGGCTTTTGAGCAGGCGGCCGGTTTTCTGCGTATTCATGGCGCTAAAAATCCGCTGGATGCCAGCGCCGTACATCCCGAAAGCTATCATATTGTGGATGAAATGGCTAAACATGCCGGTTGCACTGTTACAGAACTGTTACAAAACGAGGCCTTGCGCAAAGGGTTAAATTTACAGCTCTTTATAACCGACAAAACAGGAATGCCCACTCTCAGGGATATTATGCAGGAGTTGACTAAGCCCGGCCGTGATCCCAGAGCGCATTTCGACCTGTTTGAATTTGACAAAAACATAAACAGCATCAATGATTTGAAGCCTGGAATGGTTGTGCCCGGAATTATTACAAACATTACCAATTTCGGCTGTTTTATAGACATAGGTGTACATCAAGACGGATTGGTGCATATCAGCCAAATCACAAATAGATATATCACCGATCCCAATACTGTGGTAAAGCTGAATCAAAAAGTTAAGGTGAAAGTACTTGAAGTGGATATGTATAGAAAACGGATCTCGCTTTCCATGAGAAATTTGGATTCTGACTCCTAAACTCTGCTATTTTTTCAGTTTCAACTTATGCCTAATCGGCATTTATAATTAAAAAGAGGCCAATAAAGAGAGACAAATTGAGTGAAATTTATTGATTTGCAACGCAAAAAAACATTTTTCAAAAATTGATTATAATATACGAATTTTTTGTATCTTTGCCCCGAATTTTAAAACCTATAAATTATGTCTGGAATTAACAAAGTTATTCTCATCGGGCGTTTAGGAAAAGACCCCGAAATCAGGAGTTTCGAAAATGGCGCTAAAAAGGCGTTTTTCACATTAGCCACCTCTGAAATCCGCAAAGATAAAGAAGGAAATCGCATGGAGCAAACCGAGTGGCACAGCATTGTCTGCTGGCGCAATTTGGCCGAAATTGCAGAAAAATACCTCACTAAAGGGAAGTTAATCTATTTGGAGGGTAAATTGCGGACACGTAGCTGGGAAGAAAATGGCTCAAAGCGCTACATTACCGAAGTGGAAGTTTCGACTTTCACCATGCTGGGCGGCAAAGCCGACGAGAGCGCAAAAAGTGTTGCCGTGCAAGTACCGGTCGGCGAAATTGTCCCCGAATCCTTCGAATCGGAGGAAACAACATTTGTCTCCGAATCAAGCGATGGATTGCCATTCTAACACTGTCAAACAGTATTTCCGTACAAAAAGAGGGCTTTGTCCCTCTTTTTTATTGGAAACATTTTAGATTTCCCTTTCATAAAACCTTAAAAAATTAAACTGCAGCAAGTTATATTTTTTGCGGGTTCATTGAATAATAAGAATTTCATACAATAAAAACCCCATATATCAAACTCCTTTTTTGTATCTTTGCAGCAAATAATTCATTTTAATAACTAAAAATCATTAGTCATGAAAAAGTTAGTATCATTAATCAGTATCGTATTTATTACGATTGGCTTAAATGCTCAGCAAGAGAATGGAGCAATTGCAGTTAAACAACCATCTAACAACAAAACCTTACCAAAAGCAGTAACAAATCGTTACTTGAACCCGCAACAACAACCGGTTCAATCTACATTTTTGGCAAAATCAGCGTCTTATGTAATTGAAAACTTTGAAGGTGAAACTTTTCCACCGGCAGGTTGGACAATTGTTGACCAAGATGCAGATGGCTACAATTGGGTAATTAATACCGAATCTACCATTTCAGCTATGTTGTCAAGTTTCGGAGTTGCTAACTCTAAATGTGCCGTATCTGCTTCGTATCTTAATACCGGTCAATTAGGCTCACCCGGGGCCACTCTTACCCCCAACAACTTTTTAATTACACCTCAAATTTCAGTAACCACAGAAATTGTTTTTTCTTTTTGGATTAGAACAACTCCATACGATGAAACTTATAGTGTAAAAGTTTCTACAACGGATGCTAATCCTGCTTCTTTTACAAACATTTTATCAGAATCAGAAATTCAATATGAATCATGGACAGAAAAAACTGTCGATTTAAGTGCTTACGCCGGTCAAGACATTTATATTGCGTTTGTTCATGAGGGTACCGATGGATTCTGGCTCGGTATTGATAATGTTGCTGTTTATGACCCTGCTGGTTGTACCTCAATATTCTCTGACGAAACCGCTATTGTACAAGGGAATGACTTGGTGATAAACTGGGACATTGATAATGCTCCTGACAGCTATGAAATTATTGTTAACGGAGCCACAATAGAAACTGCTCTTGCAGGAATTGTTACTTCTTATACATATCAAAACTGCCCAGACGGATTATTTGATATTGAAATTATTGCAAAATTTGACGGTTGTCCCTCTGTTTCTACCACAATCGAAGATATAGAAAAAGGGACTCCTTGCCAATGGTCAATAACCATGTACGATGCTTTGGAAGATGGTTGGGAAGGCACTGTTGCCGTTTTCCAGAACAATGTTGTTACGACATTATTATATACCAGTACTGGAACAGAAGCTGCTCCGGAAACTCTTACTTTTGATGTTTATATTGGCACTGTAACATTTGCATTTTTAGATGGTTCATATTGGGGATATATTCCTTATGGCGAAGAAGTATTTACTATTTATGACCAAAATGGAATCGACATTTATACGACTCCATTAAACGGAGCTGGTTATTCGAATCTTACTACCGGCTATCTGTTACAAGACTATGCGGCAACCTGTGCCGAGCTTGCAACAAACGATGCTACTGTTACGGCAATTACTGCTCCTGTTTCAGGCACAAATTTAACTGCTACAGAATCGGTTACAGTAAATATCAGGAATTTTGGGTCCGACCCGATTACAACAATGCAACTTGGGTTAACCGTGGATGGCGGCACAGAAACTGTTGAAGATTTCACCGGGAATATTGCCAGTTTGGCAATTCAAAGCTACACCTTTCAAGCTACTGCTAATTTAAGTGCAGCCGGCAACCACACCATTACGGTTAGAGTTATTTTGTCCGGTGATGAAAATACTGAAAATGACAGCACAACAATTACCGTTACCAATACGGTTTGTGAAGCAAGTACATTACCATTCACGGAAAATTTTGATGCTTCCACTTCAATCCCTCTCTGTTGGACAGCAATAGATGCCAATAATGATGGTTATAACTGGATGATAAGAGAATCTGCGGACGACCCTAATTTGCCTATGTATGATGCACATTCCGGCAGTTTTTTTGCAGCTTCTCAATCTTGGGTTAGCAGCGGAGGTATTACTCCCGATAATTATTTAATCACGCCACCTTTAATCATACCTGCTGCAGGGGCTATTTTAACCTATTGGGTGGGTGATACTTATAATGAAGATGGGGCAAGCGAACATTATTCGGTTATGATTTCTACAACAGGAACAGCAGCAGCTAATTTCACTGCTATTTTAACGGAAGATTTGACAACGACCGATTGGACTCTCAAAACGATTGATCTTGCTGCTTATGCCGGACAAAATATTTATATTGCGTGGCGTCACCATGATTGCTACGATGCTGAACTCCTAAAGATTGATGATATTGACGTCTCTCCAAAATCGGGTATTGAAGCAGCAACTATCAATAACGTGAATATTTACCCAAATCCGTCAAAAGGAGATGTAAATATCACCGTTAGCGAAAAATCCAACATAAAAGTTTATGATATAACAGGCAAAGTAATTGATACATTTGCTCTAAATGCTTATACGCAACGTACTATCAATAAAGTTTCCGGCATGTATTTTATTCAGGTAGAAAGCAACGGGAAAACATCAATTCACAAAATTGTTATCAACTAACAATCTATTATCCGAATCGAACAGGAAGAAAATAAAATTATTTTCTTCCTGTTTTTGTTTTTACTATTGTGCAACCTAATCGGTTCGGTATTTCAAAAATTTCTCGTAATTTTGCAGCCCTTTTTGCTCCTGTAGTTCAATGGATAGAACAAAAGTTTCCTAAACTTTAAATTCGGGTTCGATTCCCGGCGGGAGTACTAAGTTGACTACCAATCAACATATTAGATACAATACCACCCATTTTTCCATTCTCGCCACAAACTTTTTCTCTTAAAACCCCCGTGTACCGCGCGGGGCACTCGAAATTACGGTGCTGCGTGGACGAGTGTTCGCTTGGGGCGATGTTGCTTTACCTGTGGTGGATGCATTCTTGCTTTTTGGAGGAGCAGTGATAACAGTTGTAGGACGCGGTGCGCTGTCTTTCGCAGGCGTGTTTGCTGGCGTTTTGACCGGAAGCGGTGTCGGAGTAGCAGGAGCGTTTTCCACTACCGGTCGGCTGTAATCAGTGGGATGATAATTGTTGCGCTTGTAGTTGGCAGTCGATTTTACACGGCTGATGCGTGAAGAAAGATTGTGCCCGCCAGTGGTCAACATATCATTGTAAGTAATTATGATAGAGGGTGTTTTAAGATATCTGGCAGATGATGAAGCCAAATTATTGACATAGAAATTTTTTACTTCGTTGAGATCAATATGTAAAAGGGGAAGATGGTTTTTGCCAATAGTGCGCAGCAGCTGGTTAGTTTGACGCGCTTGCAAATAGAGGGTGTAATCAGTACGGTTTTGCAGGCGAAAGCCGCGTGGGTAAGACAAATATTTGGCTAACCGTTGCAAATTTTCTTCCGATAATCCATTCAACAGTTGCCGCATACCGTAAAACTCCTGTGCAATCTGTTGGGTAGTGTGTCCTTTTATATCTTGATAAATGCGGTCGCGATCGGTAGCGCTGTAAGTAAAATGATAGTCATTCTCATTGCGCAGCATGGCCTCGTCCACCTGCTTGTTCTGATAATCGCGAAACTGAATGTGCGACAGTGTATCCGCGAAACAGGTTATCTCTTTGCTTGACATGTTTTTAAATACACCCAACAATCGCAAAACAGGCTTATAGAGCAGGTAAGCCTTATTTTTGGGTGGGGAACTGTGTATATTACCCGAATAGTAAATTTCATTATCTGTAAAAAGCTGATAGAGTGTGGTATATTGCACCACGCGAGCCAAATCGGTGTTATTCAGTGTGGCAAAATAGTGATAAGCCTGCAATTCATAACGATGACCGATAGAGATACTGCGCTCCTGCGAATTGAAATAGGATACAGGCAGTGCGCCGGTGTGATTGGGTGTGTAAATTGTAACATTTTCTAAATCAATAGCATACATGGCATTATCAGTATTCCAGTTATAAACCAGTTCATTAAGGCCAAGTTTGCGAAACAGCGGTCTGTCGAAAGGATAGTAATTTGGTTCAGGATAGCGGTAATAGGCTTCCTGTATGCTGCCGTTTTCCGACCAGTCTTTCAATAAAATATCGGTAATGGTTAAAAGATGCCCTATTTCTGTGTTTTCCAATTCTTTACTCAAGTATGTAGGACACCAATCGTGGCCGTTAGGCATCTTGCCAGCCATAAAATCATTGACATCCAGACTTTGTGACAGTTCCTTTTCGGTGATAGAGGCCAGCAGCAGGACAGACTCCACATTGAGTGGCGGCAACTCATAGAGCGGGGCTTCCCGTTCTCTCCCGATAATGATCAGAGTAGCAGAGTCGGCTAAAGCGCCCAAAATCAAGTCAGCATCCAGTGTAAACTGTCGAATGTCATGCACGTATTCGCCCAAATCACCTTTTTTGGGGATAGCCCACGCTATAAAACCGGGTATTTTGCTAAAAAAAACACCCCGCTTGCGTTGAGTAAAAATGGATTGAATACTATCCGTTTCTATCGTATCTTTTTGACTTACAAATAATTCCTTATCTTTTAAAAACCACTGATTAAATTCATCAAGAGAGATTTGATAGTCGAGGGTTTCTTTGGCAAAATAAGCTCGCTTTTTTTCAACAGGCAAAGGCATGGCAAATGCCTTATAATCGGAAAGATAGAGCTGCTTGGCAAGCGCCTTGATGATATTTTGCATATTTTCGGTGGTGGCGTTGGCTATTGAAATCAAAATATCGGTAACACGCCCGTCATAACCCATTCTATGATAGCGTGTTTCGATGCTATGGGTAAATTTGACAAAAAGTGTGCGAATAGAGTCCAGCTCAAAATAGGGCGGAGGTTCGGAGATGAGTAACAAACGGCTGCTATCGGCAAAAACGCCCATTGCCAACGTCTGATAGTGAAGACGAAAGTGTCGGCGAAAATCAGCATATAGACTATCTTTCCGAAATGTAACCATACGCGAATCCAAAACTATATTTTGATTTGGAATATATTCATAATCAAACTGTTTTGCGCTCTCACGCTTTATGGTTTCACGCAGGTTGCCTTTATTCCATAACAAATAGCCGCCTATACCCAACAGTAAGGCGGCTATAGTGCTTATAGCAATTATTCTTATTTTATGAGTGCTATTCCAACTCATGAATTACTAAACCTGAACGCAATTTTGGCTCAAACCAAGTTGTTTTCGGAGGCATAATATTACCCGAATCGGCAATGTCAATCAATTGTTTCATGGATACCGGATAGAGAGCAAAAGCTACGCGCATTTCACCGCTGTCCACCCGTTTTTTCAGTTCTCCCAAGCCGCGAATGCCGCCTATGAAATCAATCCGCTTGTCGGTTCTTAAATCTTTAATGCCAAGTATTTTATCCAATACCAAATTGGAAAGAATAGTAACATCAAGTGTGCCAATAGGATCATCATCGTTGTATGTTCTCGGTTTTGCCGTCAACCGGTACCATTCACCCTCAAAATACATGCTAAATTCGTGTAGTTTAGCCGGTTTGTAGATATCGGCACCCATTTTTTCTACGATTAGCGATTCCGATAAAAGTTGAAAAAAAGCTTCATTTGACAAGTTATTCAAATCTTTTACTACACGGTTATAGTCAATAATTTTCAATTGATTATCAGGAAAGATTACTGCCATAAAATAGTTATACTCTTCCGTGCCGTTATGGTTAGGATTCTGGCTGCGTTTTTCACTGCCTACCAAAGCGGCGGCAGCCGTACGATGATGTCCATCAGCTACATAAAGATCAGGGATGTCATTTTTGAAAATTTCGGCAATGCGCACGTTGGTAGCCTTGTCGCTGATAACCCAAAAATGGTGTCCAAAACCGTCATCTGCTACAAAATCATATTCTGGAGCTTGATTCTTCACAATATTCTCTACAATAGCATCAATATCTTTGTTGGCGGGATAAGAGAAAAATACCGGCTCCACATTGGCATTGGTGATGCGCACATGAATCATGCGATCTTCTTCTTTATCTTTGCGGGTAAGCTCATGTTTCTTGATGTGATTGTTCAAATAATCGTCAATATGAGTACACCCAACAATACCGTATTGGGTGCGACCGTCCATAGTTTGCGCATAGATATAGAATTTTTCTTCATCTTCTTTTACCAGCCAGCCGTTTTGTTTAAACAGGTTAAAATTTTCCACCACCTTATCATATACGGCCTGACTGTGTTCGTCTATCCCTTGCGGCAGGTCGATTTCGGCTTTGGTAACCCGTAACAGAGAGTATGGATTGCCAGCCGCTTCTTTGCGGGCTTCATCCGAATTTAGCACGTCATAAGGACGAGAAGCGAGTTGCTTTACAATTTTTTGAGGTGGTCTTAATCCTTTAAAAGGTTTTACAATTGCCATAATTATATTTGTATTTTTGGGGACTTCAAAATGCTGTTTCTTCTTTTTTCAAACCGAGACGAAGCCCCATTAATCCTGCTTGAAAACTGCTGCAAAAATAGGATAATTTTTAGCAACATGCTATTTTTTTCTATATTGCCTTTGTAAAATTTATTCGCATATATACATCTATTTACTATTCAAATGATTACATGAAATCTAAGCAATAAAAAGGATGTTTCTTTTTACTATTTCCTCCACTATTTCATATCCTACTATAAAATAATTCTGCCGTCAATATATAATAGCCGGAAAGGATACCATGCAAAACTGCAATATTCCCCAAAATGAGTTCCCTGATTAAAGTGTTATTTTTGCAGAAACAGGAAAAAATTAAAAGGACAGGGAAATAAAGAAATGGCTAAACGGGCAAAGGAATAGCAGAAGACAAATTGAAATTTGTCTTAATAATGGAAAGTACAATATCATCAAAAAGGTACAATTACTCCTTTTTGGCAGGAGCTGGCTTTTCAAAAACAATCACCTATTAAATAATTACATTGATAATCAGCATTCTACGATGCAAAATATTTTTTTCGTATTTTTGTCGAATAATAATGAATTTGAATTTAACAAAATGAAAAAATCACTATCGCTCTTTTCGGTTTTTTTGGTCTTTTTGGCCATGGGTTTTGGCGATGCCGCCGGACAATTGGTTTCTGTAGTAGAAAGTGCGTTCCGCATTTCGCCTTTTATGGCTTCTCTGGTCTCCTTTGCAGGGATGCTAATGTTTGGTCTTTTGTCCGTACCTATGGGGGTACGGCAATCCATAATCGGCAAAAAGAAAATGCTGATTATTGGCCTGATACTCTTTTTGCTGGGAGCTATTTTGCCGATAATGGCTTTCAATTTCCCCATTATTCTGCTGGCGGTACTGCTCATGGGTGCAGGTGCAACCATTTTGCAGGTGTCAGGAAATCCGCTGATGCGTGATGTGTCGGCAGCAGGACAATATTCCAGCAATCTCTCTTTTGCACAAGCTATTAAAGCCATCGGAACGCTCTCTACCTCGCTCATATTGCTTTTGATAGGCGCTTCACTGGTAAAATATGGATGGTTTTCGGCACAAAATCCGGAAAACGGCATTACGATAGACCTTAGTTTTCGGATTTTATTCCCTATTTTTGCTGTAGTATTACTGCTCACTCTCTTTTTGGTACTGCTCTTTGTCCCCAATGCCAAAGAGGGTAATCCGGAAAAACCTACCACATTCAAAAACTGCCTATTAGCTCTGCAAGATCCTTATATTTTGCTGATGTTCCTCGCTATTTTTTTCTATTGCGGTGCAGAAGCCTCCATGTTCAATCGCATCCCCACGATTCTAAAAGAGAATAATCCTGAGATTGGCCCTGCTATGGGCAATATTGTACTGATTTTAGCTCTCTTTTTCGGTCGTTTTTTCGGGGGTGTGATATTACGCTATATGAAAGCCAGCCTGTTTTTAATTACTACAATAATAATATCCATTTTAGGTAATTTGATGCTCTTTATGCCCTACAATGCCGTAACAACATGGCTCAGTTTTATACTGATTGGGGTAGGATTTGCCAATATTTTTCCACTCATTTTTTCAATCTGCATTGAGCACAAGCCGGAAAAGACTAACGAAATTTCGGGACTGATGATTACTGCCATTGTTGGAGCTGCTTTTGTGCCGTTGCTTACCGGAGCGGCAGCCAGCATTCATCCCCGATATGCCTTTATCGTAACCTTAGCCTGTCTGCTCTATTTGACCGCAGTAGCTATCGGAAATTTGAAATCCAGCAAAAAAAATCAGAATTAGTAAACGATGACGAGAGCCTATTTTTTCGTAATTTTACACAGTGATATTTTTGTAAACAGAATAACAATGATTAATTCAAACCGACTATTTACCATAAAAGAGGCCGCTCAGTGGGCAAGCGAATATACCGGGAAAAATGTAACCGCATCCAACATTTCTTATTTAATTCAATATGGGCGCGTAAAGAAAATCGGCGAAAACGGCTCTACTCGGATTGCTTTTGAGGATTTATGCAATTACTATCAATCTTACAACGGCTCGCGAGAGATAAATTTTAGAGAACAATTGGGCGCTGATTTGAATTGGGCACTGTCGTTTGATCAGTATAAAGAGGCCGAAACTACGAAACATGTTCATCGCTTGCATCCTTATAAAGGGAAATTTATTCCGCAACTGGTTGAGTATTTTTTGGATGAACATACGGATAAATTTAAAACAAAAACTTATTTTAAAAAAGGGGATATTATTCTTGACCCATTTTCTGGTAGCGGCACAACCATGGTACAGGCCTGCGAATTAGGGATGCATGCCATAGGGGTTGACATTTCGGCCTTTAATGCGTTGATTAGCAATTGTAAAATAACCAGATATGACCTTGTTGATTTACAACATGAAATTGATAGAATTACTCGGCTGTTACAGGAGTTTGTTAAGAGTTCTAATGCTATTGATTTTGAGGAAAAATTATTGCAAGAATTGTATCAATTTAATAATCAACATTTTCCTGTTCCTGAATATAAATACCGTTTAAGAAATGGGGAAATCAATGAGTTCGAATATGCTTTAGAAAAAGAAAAATTATTTTTGCCGGTATTTAAACGATTGGTGCAAGAATATAACATCCAGTTAGAACAGGAACCCAACAATGCCTTTTTAGATAAATGGTATTCGCAACATATTAGAAATGAGATAGATTTCGTTTTTTCCGAAATAAAAAAAATCAGTAATATTAATACCAAATGCATAGTCAGTATTATTTTAAGTCGTACCATGCGCAGTTGCCGGGCAACTACACATGCCGATTTGGCCACCCTGTTGAAACCCATTCATACGACCTATTATTGCCATAAGCACGGCAAGATGTGTAAACCTCTCTTTTCTATTATAAAATGGTGGAAAACCTATTCTAAAGATACCGTTAAGCGTTTGCAGCAGTTTAACAAATTGAGAACCGACACATTTCAGCTTTGTTTAACCGGCGATAGTCGAAACATGGATATTTATGAACAAATCAGACATAACAATCCTGCGTTTAAGCAACTATTTGAAGAAAAGAAGATTAAAGGCATATTTTCTTCACCGCCTTATGTTGGACTGATTGACTACCACGAGCAACACGCCTATGCTTACGATTTATTCGACTTTGAGCGAAAAGATGAATTGGAGATCGGACCGCTTTACAAAGGTCAGAAAAAAGAAGCACAAACAAGTTATATTCAAGGAATTGCCGATGTTTTGAATAATTGCAAGTACTTTTTGGCAGATAATTACGATATTTTTCTTGTGGCAAACGACAAATATAATATGTATCCAACCATTGCCGAAAAAGCAGGAATGCAAATTGCAAACCAATTCAAACGTCCTGTGTTGAATAGAACGGAAAAGGATAAAACAGCATACTCGGAGAGTATTTTTCATTTGAAAGCAAAATAATGATGAAAATGTTTGAAAAACAATATAGTGGATTAAGAGAACAAAAATTGCAGATTCAGCAAGTTATAATAGATAGTTTGCGCCATAAATTTCAGAATTACAACCCTGAACCTGCCTCTATGCCATTTCATTTTCGACTATTGGGGAAGGATAGGATTGCCTTATATTCGTTTATTCATTCGTTGAGTACGAATTTCGGAACGACTATTTTTGAGCCGGTTGCTAAATCATTAGCGCTCTTGAATTTTGCCAATGCAGAGTTACAACAAATTTCGGGGAAACTTATTTCGTCTGAGGCGCAACAAATTATCCAAAATATAATGGATAATTTGACAACGGCGATTGCTGAACCATGTAAATCGGAAGAAATAGAAGCAATTAGAAAGGTTTGTCAAAAAGGCGAAATGAAAACCGTTAAACCAACAAAAGTAGATTTGAAGGTAATTGGACACGACGACACTATCTATTTGTTTGATATTAAGACAGCTAAGCCAAATGCAGGAGGATTTAAGGAGTTTAAACGCACTCTTTTAGAATGGGTTGCCGTTACATTGGCCACCAATCCTGATGCAAAGATTCAAACAATAATCGCTATACCCTACAACCCATACGAACCGCAACCTTATAATCGCTGGACAATGCGGGGAATGCTTGACCTTGAACACGAATTAAAAGTTGCTGAAGAATTTTGGGATTTTCTCGGAGGAAGAGGCGCATACACAGAATTATTAGATTGTTTCGAAAAAGCCGGCATGGAATTAAGACCGGAAATAGACGAATATTTTGCAAGATTTAAAAATTAACATATAACATAAGTATGGCTATATTAATTAAAAATATCAAACAGTTAGTACAAATAGAGGAGGAGCCGGCGGTATGGCGTGCCGGCAAGGATATGCAGACATTGCATACTATACAAGATGCCTTTTTGCTCACCGAGGGTGAGACGATTAAGGCATTTGGGGCGATGAGCGCTTTTTCGCCCGTCCTGTTGCAAAATCTTAAAGAGTCGCTTACCGAGGTAGATGCTACCGGAAAAATGGTGTTCCCTGCTTTTTGTGATTCGCACACCCATTTGGTCTATGCCGGCAGTCGCGAAATAGAGTATATCAATAAGATTAAGGGTCTGAGCTATGAAGAGATAGCGAAGCGCGGCGGTGGTATCCTAAATTCGGCCCAACGGCTGCACGAGGCATCGGAAGAAGAGCTGTTCGATAGTGCATGGCAACGCTTGGAAGAAATAGCTTCGCTGGGTACCGGTGCGGTAGAAATCAAGAGCGGCTACGGCCTTTCTACCGAAGACGAATTGAAGATGCTGCGCGTTATCAGGAAATTAAAGGAGAAATCGCCTATCACGATTCGGGCTAATTTCTTGGGCGCACATGCTGTACCTGTGGAGTATCGTGGCCGACAAGACTGCTATGTGGAGCTGATTATCAATGAAATGATCCCGATGGTGGCGGCTGAAGAGTTGGCCGATTTTATTGATGTGTTTTGCGATAAGGGCTTTTTTACGGTAGAGGAGACCGAACGCATCCTGATGCAGGGAATGAAATATGGCCTCAGAGCCAAAATACACGCCAATGAACTTGATTATTCCGGCGGCATTCAGGCAGGAGTGAAGTACAATGCCCTTTCGGTTGATCATTTGGAATATACCGGTGAGGCCGAAATTGAAGCATTGCTTCAATCTGAAACCATGCCTACCCTATTGCCGGGAGCAGCATTCTTTCTGGGAATGGTTTATGCCCCTGTCAGGAAGATGATTGATGCTGGCTTGCCGGTGGCATTGGCTTCCGATTTCAATCCCGGCTCGTGTCCATCCGGCAATATGCAACTTGTTCTTTCCATGGGCTGTATCAAGTATAAAATGCTGTCTGAAGAGGCGCTTAATGCAGTAACCATCAATACAGCCTATGCTTTAGATCTCAGCGACCGATTGGGATCAATAGCCAAAGGGAAAATAGCTAACTTTTTTATCACCAAACCCGTCTCTACCATAGAGTTTATGCCTTATGCTTTCGGCAGCAACAAGGTAGAGCGGGTGGCTTTGAACGGGCAGTTTGTTGTTTAGTACAGAAAACTCAACAGAATACCTGCAGCGACTGCACTGCCAATAACTCCGGCTACATTTGGCCCCATGGCGTGCATAAGCAGGAAGTTTGTTTTGTCGTATTTTAATCCTTCTACCTGCGATACGCGAGCACTGTCGGGTACGGCCGATACGCCGGCATTTCCAATCAATGGATTAATCTTGTTACCCTCTTTCAAAAATAGATTGAAGATTTTAACGAAACATACTCCACCGGCCGTAGCAATTATAAAAGAGGCTGCTCCCAAAGCAAAAATCAAGATAGATTCCACTTTCAAGAATGTGCTGGCTTGAGTAGAGGCCCCAACCGTTAAACCGATAAGGATAGTAACAATATCAATCAGGGGATTGGCAGCCGTGTTCGCCAAACGTTTGGTTACACCGCTCTCTTTCAATAAATTGCCAAAGAAAAGCATGCCCAGTAATGGCAACCCGCTGGGGACTAGAAAAGTGGTAAGCAAAATGCAAAGCAGGGGAAAAATAACTTTTTCGCGATGTGATACTACGCGAGGCGGACGCATACGGATTACACGCTCTTTTTTGGTGGTGAGCAATCGCATTACCGGCGGCTGAATTACCGGCACCAGTGCCATGTAAGAGTAAGCTGAAATAGCGATAGCGCCCATCATGCTTGGTGCCAATTTTGATGAGAGAAAGATAGCCGTAGGACCGTCAGCGCCGCCAATAATACCGATTGAGGCAGCTTCCATAGGATTGAAATCCAGGAGCAGGGCAAGCATGTAAGCGCCAAAAATACCCAACTGGGCAGCTGCTCCAATCAAAATCAATTTAGGGTTGGAAATCAGGGTAGAAAAGTCGGTCATAGCACCAATACCTAAGAATATCAGTGGCGGATACACCCCTTTCAGCACTCCGAAATAGAGGTAGTTGAGTACCGAACCATCTTCGTAAACCCCAATTTGCAAACCATCGGTAAAAGGAATGTTGCCCACAATAATCCCGAGTCCGATAGGAATTAAAAGCATGGGTTCATACTCCTTTATAATAGCTAAGGCGATAAAGATAATCCCTACAATGATCATGATAATGTTTCCGACTTCACAATTGGCAAAACCGGTGTAACTAAAGAACTGTAACAGTCCGTTTTTTATAAAATCCAAAAAGTTCATTTTACAAGCTGTTAATTTTCAATAATAATTAAAACGTCGCCTTCCATTACGGAGTCATTACGCTGTACTTTTATCTCTTTTACTACGCCCTCTTTGTCGGCATCAATGTTGTTTTCCATTTTCATGGCTTCCAGCAGGAGCACACGCTGTCCCGGTTTCACGGTGTCGCCCTGCCTTACAAAGACATCAAGTACTACGCCCGGTAGAGGCGATTTGATACTGTAACCGCTTCTGGCTGCAGCCGGCGCTTGTGGCACGGATACCGGTTTCGGCGCTGCTTTCGGTGGTTCAGGTTGTGCAATTTTCACCACCGGTTTAACGGTTTTCTGCACTACTTCGGCTTCGTTATCCATTTGTACGGTATAAGGCGTGCCGTTTACTTCTAATTCGACGTTTTTTCCCTCTATGCTGTTAATGTCCACAGCATATTTGTTGCCATTAATCGAGAATTTGAATGATTTCATTATAAATTAGATTTTATTATTTTTATTATTTCGCTACTATAATTTTCCCGTTTCCCAACTGAACGCTGCCATTAGTTACGCTGTAGGCATAACTGCCTTGCGCAACTACTCTGGTATCCCAAACCCATTGACCCTGTGCTCCTTCGAGCGGCTGGGTAAGCATAAGCCTGCCGGAAGCATCCGTGATTTTCAGCTGAAAATGATGCTCCTGAGCGCTCGTGCCAAAGTCCCAGCTGAACGAGCAGTATTCGCGTGCCGGATTGGGCGACACCTTAACTGCTGAAAAGTCCTCTCTCCCTGCTGCTCCCCTTGCCGATCCCGTGCCCCCTGCGGGTCTGCTCGCCAG
>JAISAD010000178.1 GCA_031266895.1 Bacteroidales bacterium | reverse complement strand
ACTACATACTATGTAACGAAAGACTACATGCGTATGTAGTGAAGGGCTACATACTATGTAACGAAGGGCTACATACTGTGTAACGAAGAGCTACATGCGTATGCAGTGAAGGGCTACATAGAGAAGAAACAAAAGACGATAAATTAATGACGAAGAAATTATAGATAAAATTATAGAATCACATTTAACTAAAATCAATTTTTATGATTACGAACAACGAAGAGTTTGTCAGTCAGCTGGCTGACAAGTATGGAAGAACGAGAGAAAGTCTGTTGCCTATCCTGCAGGATGTGGTGGAGCAGTACTCGTATCTCACGGAAGAGTGTATGGTAAACATAGCCAAAGAGCTGCACATCTCTACAGCCGATGTTTACGGAACCGCTTCCTTTTATGCCTTTTTGGATACCCAGGAGCAGGGCAAGCATGTTATCCGCGTGTGTCGCACCATTATCTGCGATATGAAGCGCAAGGAGGACATTATTGATGCCATTACCGAACTGCTGGGAATCAAGCCGGGCGAAACAACCCACGACGGGAAGTTTTCGCTGCATTACACCAACTGTCTCGGGGCGTGCCACAAGGGGCCGGCCATGCTCATCAACAGTGAGCCTTACACCGAGCTGACCCCCGAAAAGGTCAAGGACATTCTGGTAAGTTACATGAAAAAATAATGTTTAATCTTTAAAATACTGATACAATGGCAAAACAATTAATTAGAACAGAACTTATCTTTAAGGAAGACATAGACTACGCTGCTCTGATACGCGGAGTCATGAAAATGGGCAGGGAGCGCTTTATCGAAGAGCTGATGGAGTCGGGGCTGAAAGGTCGCGGCGGAGCGGGTTTTCCCACCGGCCTTAAATGGAAAATGGTGAAAGAGGCCACCAGTCCGGTAAAGTATATCGTTTGCAACGCCGACGAGGGCGAACCGGGCACATTCAAAGACAAGGAGATTTTGGATAAAGCCTGCGAAAAGGTGATTTGGGGAATGGTGCTCGCCGCCTATATCACAGGCGCTAAAGAGGGCTATATTTACCTGAGGGCCGAATATCGCTATCTGTCCACCAAAATCAAAATCGCTATCGGCCGCATGGAAAACAATATCCGCAACCTGGGTATCAACTTTAATTTGGGTCTCTTTTTTGGCGCCGGCGCATACATCTGCGGTGAGGAGACTGCCCTGCTCCAATCCATGGAAGGGCATCGCGGCGAACCCACCAATAAGCCGCCGTTTCCTGTGAGCGAGGGCTTTTTAGGGAAACCTACGGTAGTAAATAACGTGGAAACTTTCGTAAATGCGATGATTATTGCCGAAATCGGCGCCGAGGAGTACAAAAAGTTGGGAACTCACGCCTCGCACGGCAGCAAGCTCTTTTCGGTGTCGGGCGACTGCAGCCAGGAGGGCATTTTTGAACTCGAAATGGGAATGACCGTACAGCAGTTTGTGGACGAATTTGGCGATGGCGACACCAAAGCCGTGCAGGTAGGTGGCGCTTCGGGCTTCTGTGTGCCCCGTAAAGAGTTCAAAAACACCATTATCGGCTTTGAAGGCGTGCCCACGGGCGGCTCCATGAAAGTATTTAACTCTTCCCGTTCCATGTACAACATTCTGGAAAATTATCTGATTTTCTTTGAAGACGAATCATGCGGACAGTGTACCCCCTGCCGCGTAGGCACGCAACAACTGCTGCAGGGCATCCGTGCCGTAAAACGCAAGGAAAAGCCGAAAACTTACCTTGACGAACTGCTGCGACTGGCCTACACAATGAAATATGCGTCAAAATGCGGGCTGGGCAGATCGGTAGGTAATGCATTCCGGTCTATCATAGAGAATTTTAGAGAAGAAATTGTTTACTAAAAAATGGAGGAAAAAGTCATGGAAAATAATGAAATAAAAATGGTCAATATCACCATAAACGACACGCCGCTGCAGGTGGCTGAAGGCACAAGCATTCTGCATGCCGCTAAAATCATGAATGTGCACATTCCCATGCTGTGTCACCACGAAGACCTTTGCGTGGCGGGCAACTGCCGTATCTGCGTGGTTGAAGTGGAAAAAGACCCCAATCTGGTGGCCGCTTGCGCTACACCGGTACGCGAGGGGATGCACGTCATCACCAATACTGCTAAAATCAGGCAGGCGCGGAAGCACATTCTCGAACTGCTGCTTACCGAACACAATATCAACTGCATCAAATGCAGCAGCAGCAACAGTTGCGAGTTACAGTCTTTGGCGCTGGAGTATCGTACTGATGAGGAAATTTTTCTGGATTTGAGGCAGCCCTCGCGTCCCGACATCTCTTCCTACTCCATACAGAAAGACGACAGCAAGTGCATTCGCTGTACCCGTTGTGTACGCACCTGTGCCCAGATTCAGGGCGTCAATGCGCTCTCAATGGCCAATCGCGGCAACAAAGCCAAAATGAGTACCTTTAAAGAAAAGCCAATGGCTGAAGTGGTTTGCACCAATTGCGGACAGTGCATCAACCGCTGCCCTACCGGAGCACTTACCGAACGCTCCTATATTGAGGATGTGTGGAATGCCATTTACAATCCCGCCAAACATGTGATAGTTCAAACGGCTCCTGCCGTGCGCGTGGCACTGGGCGAACTATTTGGCCTTAAATCGGGACACCGCGTTACGGGCAAAATGGTGGCTTCGCTCAGGGCTATGGGCTTCGACTCGGTGCTTGACACCGACTGGAGCGCCGACCTTACCATTATGGAAGAGGGTACAGAACTGCTGCATCGACTTAAAAAGGCACTGGTGCACAACGACAGTTCTACGGCACTGCCCATGTTTACCTCCTGTTCGCCGGGGTGGATTAAATTCATTGAGCATGTATTTCCTGAAATGCTGCCCAACCTCTCCACCTGCAAATCTCCGCAGCAGATGTTTGGAGTATTGGCCAAGACCTATTACGCCAGAAAAAAAGAACTCGACCCGAAAAACATCGTCTCGGTTTCGATAATGCCCTGCACGGCGAAAAAGTATGAAGCCAACCGTTCGGAAATGCGCGACAGCGGCTTTCAGGATGTAGATTATGTGCTCACCACCCGCGAACTGGCCATCATGATTCAGCAATCGGGAATCAATGTGCTCACGCTGAAAAATGAAGAGTACGACAGCATTATGGGTTCTTCCAGCGGTGCCGGTGTAATTTTCGGCGCTACGGGCGGCGTAATGGAAGCCGCTATTCGTACCGCTTACGAGCTGGTCACAGGGCGCGAAGTGCCTTTTGAAGCGCTTCGGATAACGCCGGTACGCGGATTCAATGGCATAAAATCAGCATCGTTTCTGTTTGAAAACGTAAAGCCGGAATATGACTATCTCGAAGGCGTGGAACTGAAAGTAGGCATTGCTCACGGCCTGGCTAACGCGCGCAAGCTGGTAGAGGCCATTAAAGAAGGCGTAATGCAGTTCCATTTTATAGAGATAATGGCTTGTCCGGGCGGCTGTCTAGGCGGCGGCGGTCAGCCTGTACCCACAAATCTTGGAATCAGAACAAAACGCATGGAGGCCATCTATAAGGAAGATGAAAAGATGAGCTACCGGAAATCTCACGAAAATCCGGAAGTAAAAGCCATCTACGAGGAGTTTTTGGAATATCCTAACAGCGAAATGTCACATAAGCTACTGCACACCTACTATACCGAAAGAAACCGGTATTAACTATCAAACACTGCTGTTTTATGTTAAACAGGGCTGTCTTGACAAACAGCCCTGTTTAGCATAAAATAACCTGTAGCTCAAAAATCGTATCTTTGCGCCCAATTACAAAACAAATATGCTTTTACTCTTCCTATACCTCTTTCTAGCACTTTTCACCTCGTTTTTATGCTCGATCTTAGAGGCCGTACTGCTTACCACAAGCACCTCCTTTCTGGTTGTAAAAAGGGAGGAGGGATGCACATGGGCATCTCCCTTTATCCAATTGAAAGAAAATATCGACAAGCCGCTAAGCGCCATTTTATCGCTTAACACCATTGCCCACACAGTTGGAGCGGCCGGCGTAGGCGCTCAAGCCATTATCGTCTTCGGAGAAGGCTATCTTGGGCTTGTATCAGCCATACTAACCTTTATGATTTTGATATTTACAGAAATTATCCCGAAAACAATCGGCACAATCTACCATAAATCACTGGCGCACTTTGCCACATACACCATTCGGACAATGATAATTGTAATCTATCCCTTAGTATTCATCTCGGCTTTCATCTCAAAGCTGTTTACGAAATCGCATCAGGAACAGCGCACCAGTCGCGAAGAGATTTCTGCCCTCACCAGCATGGGCGCCGACGATGGCATCTTTTCCGAAAATGAAAAACAGATGATACAAAATATATTAAAATTAAAACAGATACGCGTCTCCGAAGTAATGACGCCCCGCAAGGTAGTATCCATGGCCAACGAAGAGACAAGCTGCGAAGAGTTTATGGAAAAGCCGCAATTCAAACCCTTTTCACGCATTGTGCTGTGCGCTGGCAGCGAAGAACGAATCACCGGCTACGTACTGCGGCAATCGGTACTGGCGCATCTGGCCGAAGATAAAAAAGATATATCTGTTAAGCATCTAAAACATAATATTATAGCTGTACCCAACACTGCCCCGCTCTTTAGCGTTTGGGAGCATTTGCTCAATCGTAGGGAGCATATCTGCCTTGTGGTAGATGAGCATGGCGATATGGAAGGACTCGTAACAATGGAAGATATTATTGAAACCATTATAGGATTGGAAATTGTGGACGAAACCGACACCATTCCCGATTTGCAGCAGTTTGCACGCGAGAATGCAAAATAGGAAACAGAAAGATAAAACAATGACTTTAAATTTAAAAAAACAGTTGCTGTCACTAAACCCTCCCGTGGTAATGGGTATTTTAAATATTACGGACGATTCCTTTTTTGACGGAGGAAAATATACAACCGAAAAAGCCATTGTGGCACGGGCAGCACAGATATTGGAAGAAGGGGCAGCGCTGATTGATATCGGGGCAGTTTCTACTCGACCCGGCGCTGCCGAACTGGATGAAGCAATCGAAAACGAGCGCATTAAAAAAACAGTACGCCTTATTCTCAAAGCATTTCCCGATGCGCTGCTTTCCATAGATACATGGCGTGCCTCCGTGGCTGAAATGGCTGTAAATGAAGGAGCCGCAATGATTAACGACGTGTCGGGTGGCGCCTTCGATGCAAACATGCTAAAGACGGTAGCTGCCCTGCAAGTTCCCTACTGTCTGATGCATACATCTGCCAAGCCCGACATTATGCAGCAGCACATACACTATAACGACTTGCTGACTGATATTTTACAGTTTACAGGCCGCCAACTGGAATGCCTGAACAGTTTGGGGGTACATGATGTCATTATAGACCCCGGATTCGGATTCGGCAAAACGCAAGCGCAAAATTATCACCTGATGAACAACCTGGAGGCTTTTCACATATTCGGGCGTCCCCTGCTGGTAGGCATATCTCGCAAATCAATGATTTATAAATTATTGCAAACAACCCCCGAACAGGCTCTTAACGGCACCTCCGTACTCAACACCTTAGCCATAGAGCGCGGCGCTCACATTTTGCGCGTGCACGATGTAAAAGAAGCGGTAGAGGTAATTAAAATTGTAGAAGCCTTTCAACCACCTGCTTCAAACTGTCGCGCCAGCAGGGAATAGTAATACCGAACTCCGTTTTAATGCGCGAAAGGTCAAGAACCGAATACCTGGGCCTGCGTGCCGCAGTCGGACACGCCGAAGTGGGCACAGGCGCAACCACAACATGGCAGCCGGCCAATTCCACAATAGCACAGGCAAAATCGTACCAGCTAATCTCCCCTTCATTGGCATAATGCAGCACAACACAATCTTTTATAACGCTTCTGTAAGACAAAAGAGATATAATGGCTTGCGCCAAATCGTGTGCTGAAGTAGGCGCGCCGAACTGGTCATTTACCATGCGTAACTCGTGCGCAGCTTGTCCCAGTTGAAGCACTGTTTTCACAAAATTGTGCCCATAAACGGAATAGAGCCACGACGTGCGGATAATAAGCGCCCTGCAGCCGCTTGCCCGAATAGCCTCTTCGCCTGCAGCCTTGGTAGCGCCATAAACCGATATGGGATGCAACGGCGACTCAACAGTATAGGGAACAGTAGCTTCGCCATCAAATACATAATCTGTAGAGATGTGAATCAGCAGCGTGTTGTGCGCGCGTGCCGCCTGTGCCAGGCCTGCCACTGCGCTGCTGTTGAGCAATGTGGCGGCAGCAATGTCTGTCTCGGCCTTATCTACCGCCGTATAAGCCGCTGCATTGATAATAACTTCCACTCGATTTTCAACCAAAAAACGATTTACAGCCTCTCCATCAGTAATATCCAGCTCTGCAATGTCGGTAAAAAGAAATCGATAACGGCTGTCAGTGCTGGCTGCACAATCGCGTATGCACCTGCCTAACTGACCGTTAGCACCGGAAACCCAAACAGGACAGACAGTTGACGAGGAAATTTCTTGTTTCATTTTGCAAAAGTAAAAAAAAATAACAATATGCAATATTGGAATTAAAATCATTGTCTGCCATAATAGAATCGAAAAAAATCTTTATCTTTGCATTTCAAAAACTTTAAAACTATGAACAGAATAAAAATAACGCTTATCATAACCATAACTTTGCTGCTGGGACTTGTTGCCGGTGCGCAAACCAACATTACAATGCCCTCAACCAGCTCAAGTCAAAACGGCGACATGGGCTGGTTCTGGGATCCTGGAGGCCCCAGCGCCAACTATGGTACCAATTTAAATTGCACATTTACCCTTTGCGTGCCAAGCGGAACTACCTTAATTGTAAACTTCTCTCATGAAAGTTCTATAACGCCGTTTACTTTAGGAACAGGTGATACCCTGTGGATTTATGACGGAACCGGAACAAGCAATTTAATAGGTTCTTACGTTGACCAGACCTCACCCGGTATTATCGAATCTTCTGGAAACTGCCTCACCTTTGTAATGCACACCAACGATGTAGTAACCGGCAACGGACGGGAAGCCGGATGGATGGCATGGTATCAGTATCGAAGAATTAACCCAGACACCGTGCGTCTGGGATTGGTGGGCCAATATAGCGGAACTCCTATAAGTCCGTTAGACAAAACATCCTGCAACGCCTGGTTCTTCGATTCGGGCGGTCCTTCCGGAAACTATGGTAATAACCAAGACTGTTATGTCAGATTTCGATCGGATGTAGGGTCGTATGTACATGTGGAGTTTTCGGAATTTAATGTATCGGCGGGAGATACCCTCTTTATTTACGATGGAATTAATGCAAATGCCCGATTGATTGGAAAATTTACAGACGCCAATATAAATTCAGCAGCTTATGCGGCCGGCAATTGGGGCAAGGCTCCGCCTAAAGACATCTTCTCTTCGGGTTATGATAATGGTGTTCCCAGCATTCGCGCCCTTACGTTTCATTTTAAATCCAATTCTACCGGAGCAGGAACAGGCTGGAAAGCTAAGGTTACCTGTGCAGATGAAATTTTTCACCTGGACGCAAGCGCTTCGGCCTGCCCCAGTGTGGTAATACTGGATGAAAATTTATTGAATAGCGACACTATCAGGGTAGATTGCCAAAACACACAACTCTATCATTTTGAAGCTGAAATCAGCGTTACCGGTAAATATACCAACGACTATACGATCAACCCTATTCCCTACAACCCACCTTATGATTTGTATGATCAAAATTTGACTCCTTTAGGAATGAGCGTAGATGATAATTGGGGTCCGCCTACTACATTGCCATTTACATTTGATTTTTTCGGGAAACATTATACAAATGCCTCGCCCGGAGCTAATGGTTGTATTTCAATGGACATCTACCCTAATGGACATCATTTTGCATATGCTTACTCCAGCTACTACCAGGCTTGTAATAATTACTATACACCCCCAGATTGTCCGGTACCTAAAAATTCTATCTATTGTGGCATGGAAGATTTAGACCCCAGTGTTACAATTCCAGGAATACCTCGAGGTAATAATATTCGATTTGGTGTTTTAGGAGAATATCCCTGTCGAACTTTTGTGTTCAGTTTTTGGCAAGTTCAACTTTTTGGCACATCAATCTACCAAAACAGTACAGAATTTAGAAACTCCTATCAAATGGTAATGTATGAAGGCACTAATATTATTGAAGTGCATGTTCGTCATCGAAAATGCTGTGCGAGTACTAATCATAATGGAGAAGGAATTATTGGCCTGCAAAATTCAACAGGATCACAACTGTTAATAGTTCCGGGGAGAGGGATTACTCCTTATGGACCAGGGGGTACTGATGCATTGCATGGGTGGAATGTACTCGGCGAAACTAATGAAAGCGCCCGTGAGGCATGGCGTTTTGTCCCCGTAGCGCCTATGGAGTACGAGATAGCCTGGTTTAGAAATGATACCAATTCGCAGCCTATCTCAACTGTGAAATATGCCAATGTAGCAGCTGATGTTACCACCAATTTTATTTGTCGGATTAAATATGATGGCAGCAATGGCGCTCATTATACTGTAATGGATACCGTAGTCTTCTATCTGCCGCCAAGAGAAATTGCTATTGAGGTAGAAGATTCGTTAATCTGCCCGAATGCCTCCACGCAATTAACCGTAACACATCCAGCAGCGCCTGCAGCCTACCCCCAGCTGTATGACAATATGCATTACCTGTGGTCCACCGGCGACACCACCCAAACCATTACCGTTACACCCGGCATCACCGATCAAACTTACTCCTGTACGGTTACTTTTGCCGACTACTGTACACGCACTGCCGAGCAGGCCATCCATATTAAAGCACTCATTAAGCCGCAAATCATGCTCAATCATGAAGACGTTGGCGACTGGATTAGCATCTGTCTGGGTACGGAAGTCATCTTAACCGCCGACAGTATTAACATGGACAGTACCATCCTCAACTGGCCTACTGTAGGTCAGGGCAATGTGCCCTCTATCCTTGTTAAGCCGTCTCAAACCAAACAGTACGTGCTTGAAGCTACCGATATGGAAGGCTGTACCGTTCGAGACACCCTGACGGTAGAGGTAACACCACCTCCCATAGCTGCATTTATCCCTACCCCAGACCATGTTTATGTAGAAAACGGGCAGGGAATAGTACATTTTAATAATCTTTCGCAAAATGCAAGCAGCTACTATTGGCTGTTTGGAGATAAGTATTCATCCGAAACCGGTTCTGCCGACTTTGAACCCGATCATAACTATACCCGTCCGGGACGCTATACAATATGGCTCACAGCCACGGATTCAAGCGACTGCCGCGATTCGATATGGCAAACCATTACTGTAGAAGTTCCCTATTTTCTCTACGTGCCTGCTGCATTCTCTCCTGATGGAGACGGCATCAACGAAGAGTTTAAGCCGTCAGGCTACGGTATGGATGAAACCGTTTACGAAATGTTGATTTATAACCGGTGGGGCAATTTGATATACCGTACCGGCTCGCCTTATGACTCCTGGGATGGGCACGATCGCAAAGGAAACGAATGTCCAACTGGCGAGTATATTTATATCATTAAAACACAAACACTTGACCTCGTCCCTAAAGAATATAAAGGGGCGGTTCTGCTGATGCGGTAAAACGTTCAAAAGAGCGGTCTTATGACGAAGAAAAAGAGCAAAACTAACGGGACAATAACGCCATCAAATCTGCTGCAAAAAATCTTGCGGGGCGTATTATATATATTGCTTCTCTTTGTGTCATTCTCACTATTGCTTGTCATACTGTATCGCTGGATTAATCCACCTGTTACACCGCTAATGGTGTTGCGCAAAATAGAGAGCGGACTGCCCATAAATCAAAAATGGAAAGATTTGAAAGACATATCTCCCTGCCTGATAAATTGTGCAGTGGCTGCTGAAGACAACAATTTTCTGGGACATCACGGCTTCGATTTCGGCGCTATTCAAAAAGCCATAGACGACCGCGACAGGGGGCGCTACCGGGGAGCAAGCACCATTTCGCAACAGACAGCGAAAAACATCTTTCTCTGGGATGGCCGTTCATGGATACGCAAGGGCATGGAAGTCTATTTCACCTTTTTAATAGAGACTTTTTGGAGTAAAGAGCGCATTATGGAAGTATATCTCAATAAAATAGAGATGGGATCCGGCATCTATGGGGCAGAGGCTGCCGCTCAATGCTATTTCCGGAAAAGCGCCAAACAATTAAATGGCTATCAGGCGGCGCTGATTGTGGCGGCTTTTCCCGCTCCATTAACCCGCAACCCCGGCCAGCCCTCCGGCTACCTGAGCACTCGCGCTAATCACATCTTTGGGTTGTCGCAAAAAATAGGACAGATCAAATTTGATGACAATTCCATTAAAAAGGCACGGCAACGTTATCAGAAACGGGAAACCCGCCGACGAAAAAAAATCGACGGTAAACTATTGGAATTATAGAAAAAATAAACATAAGGGAGCACCTCGCGGTCGCCCTCAAAATATGGAAAACATGAGAAAAAAAGTAGATTTTTTAGTAATCGGATCGGGAATTGCAGGCCTCTGTTTTGCCTTGAAAGCAGCCAATTATGGCAAAGTATGCATTGTTACGAAGTCAAATATCGACGACTCTTCAACCAAATATGCACAGGGGGGCATTGCAGCAGTTATTTACCACCCAGATACCTACGAAAAACATATCAAAGATACTATGATTGCCGGCGACGAACTGTCGGATAGAAAGATTGTAGAACTTACCATCCGCGAATCCACTGCCCGCGTGCATGAGCTGGTAGAATGGGGAGTAAATTTTGACCGTACTGCCACGGGGCGCTTTGCCTTGGCACGCGAAGGCGGCCATTCTGAATTTCGCGTGCTGCATCATAAGGACATTACCGGTCTCGAAATTGAGCAGAAACTGATAAAGGCAGTCATGATGAACGAGAATATTGAAATGCTCGAAAATCATTTGGCAGTAGAAATTATTACGCAACATCACCTCGGCATTGAGGTAAGTCGCCGCACGGAACATATAACATGCTATGGATCTTATGTTTATAATCCCAATACTAAACGTGTGCAAACTATTTTATCAAAGATAACAATGATGGCTACCGGTGGCATAGGCACCGTTTACGGCAATACCACCAACCCTCCTATCGCCACAGGAGACGGCATTTCAATGGTCTATCGCGCCAAAGGGGCAGTAGCCGGCATGGAATTTGTGCAATTTCACCCCACTTCACTCTATAACCCTACCGAATCACCCTCTTTCTTGATTACAGAGGCAATGCGCGGTTCGGGCGCTATTTTGAAAGATGATGCCGGCAATGACTTTATGAAGAAGTATGACCCACGCGGCTCATTAGCCCCTCGAGATATTGTGGCGCGCGCTATCGACAACGAAATGAAGCTGCAGGGCTGCGACCATGTTTGGTTAGATGCAACGCATCTGTCTAAAGATGAGATATTTAATCATTTTCCGAATATTTATGCCAAGTGCCTCAGTATCGGCATTGACATTACCAAAGCCTGTATTCCTGTGGTGCCAGCTGCGCATTACTCCTGCGGCGGTATTAAAACTAACGAGTGGGGCGCTACCTCCATTCGTCATCTGTTTGCTTCGGGAGAGTGTGCCTCTACCGGCTTGCATGGCGCTAACAGACTGGCATCCAATTCGTTATTGGAAGCTTTAGTTTTTTCACATCGCGCCTGCTTGAAAGCCATAGATGAGATACCACAAATTGATTTCTGCAACTCTATTCCCGAATGGGATACCTCAGGCACGGTACTGAATGAAGAGATGGTGCTCATTACGCAAACCCGTAAAGAACTGCAAACCATTATGATAAATTATGTAGGAATTGTGCGCTCCAATCTGCGTTTGCAGCGTGCTTTTGACCGTCTTGAAATTTTGTATCGGGAAACCGAAGAGCTTTATAAGCGCTCTATTCTGATTCCGGAAATTTGCGAGTTACGCAACATGATTAACATCGGCTACTTAATTATTAAGAATGCGATAGATAGAAAGGAGAGCCGCGGATTACACTATTCTCTTGATTACCCCGAACACCGAGAGGGAAATCCTGTTACGCGCGATGCTTTGTAATTCGCTATTAATAAGAGTTATATTTCCGTTTTTTCTTTTTTCACAAACCGGCTGCAATAATTTTAGCAAATTCTGTATTTACCAAATGTCCGGGCTTGCTAGCCACAACCTTGCCCCTGATAGGTTTGCCCAGCAAATAAAGGTCGCCGATAAGGTCTAATAGCTTGTGGCGCGCCGGTTCGTTCTCATAGTGCAGTTGCACATTATTCAATGTCCCATTGGGCATCACTTGAATGTCTGATTTGTTGAAGAATTTCGCCAGCTTATCTAATGTCTCCGAATCGGGAATCTTATCCACAAATACAATTGCATTGTTTACATCGCCGCCTTTTATAAGGTTTTGCTTCATTAAAAAATACAACTCATGCAAAAAAACGAAAGTACGACAATTATATACTTCAGGATAAAAATCGGAAAGATTGTTTAAAACAGCCTTTTGTTGAGACAAAACATGCGTGTCGTAATTTACATTTACCTCTATTGTGCAGTGATCGGAGGGAACTACCGTCAAATCGGCGCCTAAATCAGCATTAGCATAATTGATAGCCTTGCCTATTTCGATATATTCACGTACCTTGTTCTGCTGTTGCAATCCGACTTTTTGAAAACACTCTACATAAAATCGCGCACTGCCGTCTAAAATAGGGAGTTCATCTGCATCAATTTCAACTTGCAGATTATCAATCCCCAATCCAGCAAGCGAGGCCATAAGATGTTCCAAGGTTTTAATTTCAACGCCATTTTTGCAAAGCGAAGTGCCGCGCGACGTATCGTGTACATGGGAGATATGTGCCCGTATTTCGGGTCTCGCAGCTAAATCCGTGCGCACAAAGCGAATGCCGTAATCAGCATCAGCAGGATGAAATGTAAGATGTACCTCTTTACCTGTATGCAACCCTTTGCCCGACAGGGTAGCCGATTGAGCAATTGTCGATTTATATTCCATAGTATCAAAGATTTAGTTTCTTTTCGAGTTCTGCTACCTGTTTATAGAGCTGAGCCAGTTTTTTACGATAAATAATCAATTTTTTCTCCTCCATAAACGGGATGGCAGGACTGCCGAGATAGACCCGCCCGCCGGCAAGCGAATTGCTTACACCTGACTGTGCCCCCAGCATTACACGGTCACCAACAGTAATATGACCGGCTACGCCCACTTGCCCTCCAAAGATGCAGTGTTTGCCCACTTTGGCTGAGCCGGCAATGCCTACTTGGGAAGCAAAAGCGCTGCCCTCTCCCACCTCTACATTGTGTGCAATTTGCACCAGATTATCAATTTTTACATTTTTACCGATACGCGTCGAGCCCATGGTAGCGCGGTCAATACACGTATTGGCGCCAATCTCCACATGATCTTCGATCACCACATTGCCGATTTGAGGAACCTTGGTAAAATCGTCCTCCTGTTGGGCAAATCCAAAGCCATCTGCCCCAATTACCGCGCCGGCATGGAGAATACAGCAGGCTCCCACTACGCATTCGGCATAGATTTTAACACCCGAATGAAGTATTGTGTCGTGCCCCACCATAACATCGTTGCCCAAACAGACGTGCGGGTCAAGCCGCACATTATCGCCAATAACAACATTGTCGCCCACACTGACAAACTCGCCAATATAGACATTTTGCCCGATTTTGGCCGTTGAAGAGAGGCAAGCCAGCGGCGAAATGCCGCTTTTTTGATTTTTACGTTTCATCTGATTGTAAAAATCAAGTAATTTGGCAAAAGCCAAATAAGCATTTTCTACTCGAATGAGCGTACAGGTTACCGGCTGTTCCGGATTAAAATTGTTGTTTACAATCGCTGCCGTAGCACGCGTTTCGTAAAGGAAATGGGTATATTTCGGATTTGCCAAAAAGGTAAGTCCGCCCGGCACACTCTCTTCAATTTTGCATACAGTATGTACCACTGCCGAAGCATCACCCTCTATGGTCGCTTTCAGCAATTCTGCCAATTGAGTTACTGTAAATTCCATAATTCCTGAGTTTTTGCAAAAATACGATTTTTTCCAAAATTTGCATTTCTAAAAAAAATGCTTTACTTTTGCAGCATATTAATTTTATGAAGTTTTCATTACTCACCATAATACAAATAATTAAAAATGAACATTTTAGTACTAAACTGTGGAAGTTCCTCCATTAAATATCAACTCATTGATATGGCAAATAATGCCGAATTAAAAGCCAAAGGATTAATAGAACGTATCGGTCTGGACCTGGGCGAATTTACACACAAGGCGACCGGCAAGGACAAATATTATGTACAGACGCCCATTGCCGATCATGAAATTGGTATCAATTTGGCATTGAATGCTTTAACCGATCCTGAACATGGGGTTATCACGTCTCTGGACGCTGTTCACGCCGTTGGACACAGGGTAGCGCATGGTGGAGAATATTTTGCGAAAAGTACGGTTTTGAGTGAAAAAGAGTGCAGCTATATCGAAAAGTTGTGCGAAATTGCCCCTTTGCATAACCCTGCAAGTTTGAAAGGCATTCAAGTAATGAGGAAACTGTTGCCCAACATTAAACAGGTGGGTGTATTTGACACCTCTTTCCATCAAACAATGCCCGAAAAAGCTTATCTGTATGCCCTCCCTTACGAATATTATGAAAAAGACAAAATCCGCCGTTACGGTTTTCACGGCACAAGCCATAAATTTGTAGCTCCAAAAGCGGCCAGCATGGCAGGCATTCCTTATGAAAAGGCAAAAATTATCAGTTGTCATCTTGGTAATGGCGCTTCTATTTGTGCTGTAAAAAACGGACAATCTGTGGATACCTCTATGGGGTTCACTCCAGTAGAAGGACTTGTAATGGGGACTCGTTGCGGCGACTTGGATTCAGGCGCCCTTATATACATTGCCGAGAAGGAAAAACTTGACTATAAAGGCATGAACAACTTGATTAATAAAAAATCGGGATTGCTCGGCATTTCGGGCAAAAGCGTAGATATGCGCGATATTATTGCTGGCAAAGATAGCGGCGACGCACGCTCTAAATATGCATTTGAACTATTTGCCTATCGGGTACAAAAATATATCGGCGCTTACGCCGTAGCCATGGGCGGCGTGGACATTGTTCTCTTTACCGGCGGAATAGGCGAAAACGCATGGAGACAGAGAGAGGCTATTTGCAACGAAAATTTAGCCTTTTTGGGAGCTGAACTGGATAAAACTGCTAATGAAAAATTTGCTGGTCAAGATGGCATTATTTCTACCCCCAATTCAAAAGTAAAACTTTTGTCGGTTACTACCAATGAGGAATTAGTGATTGCTACCGACACATTTGAATTGATTAAATAGTTGATAAAGACAAATTTATAAATTATTTTTAGGATTTAAACCTGTGAGATTTTGGGTAAAGATTGAAGTTTGGCTTGTGCTAACACGCCGTTTCTTAAAAAAGCGTGTGGGTATCAAGGGCATGGTGATGATTTTGAGTTTTTTTACTGGTGTGTTTGGAGCTACAGCCGCCATAGTAATTAAAAACCTGCTTCACTTCACGGCTACCACGCTTGGGAAGGCTTTTCCTGAAGTAAATTATCATTATCTTTACCTTATTTTTCCGCTCATCGGAATTATCTTGACGGTTTTTTTCGTAAAATATTATGTGAAAGATAATCTTAGTCATGGAGTAAGCATTGTGCTGAAGTCAATATGCAAAAATAACGGCAAATTGCGGCGGCATAACATATACACCTCAATTATAGCCAGTTCGATTACAGTGGGATTTGGCGGTTCTGTGGGTTTGGAAGCTCCTATTGTACTTACCGGTTCGGCTATTGGCTCCAATTTGGCGCGCGCTTTTAATCTCAATACTAAAAATTCCATTTTGCTGCTGGCTTGCGGATGTACAGCAGCGGTGGCCTCCATCTTTAAAGCACCTGTGGCCGCTCTTATTTTCGCTATCGAAGTGCTGATGCTTGATCTGACTGTTTCAGCCATTCTTCCCTTACTTATTTCGGCAGTTACCGGTACGGTGCTTTCTCTGCTCTTTTTGGGCGACAATGTGATGTTCAATGTCCCCTATATGCACTCTTTTGTCATTCGAAATATTCCGGTTTATATTGCTCTTGGTGTGATTACCGGGTTGGTTTCCATTTGGTTTCTGCGCATGATGAGGTTCATTGAGCAACTGTTTTTGCGCATCAAGCAACTGTGGCTTAAAATGGCATTGGGAGGCTTGGCATTGGGGATACTCATTCTGCTCTTTCCGATGTTTTACGGCGAAGGTTATGAAAATATAAACGCCCTGTTTGAAGGCCATGCTTACGCCCTGTTTGACAAATCGCCACTTTTTCCACTCTTCAAATTTCATTTGATTTTTGTAGCGGCAATAGCGAGTGTTTTCATGATAAAGGTGATTGCAATGGCACTCACTACCGCCTCTGGTGGCGTGGGAGGCGTTTTTGCACCTTCGCTCTTTATTGGTGCTTTCGCAGGCTATTTTGTAGCCGAAGTGTGCAATACCTGCCTGGGGATGAATTTGCCTTATACCAACTTTGTGCTGGCAGGTATGGCCGGCGTAATGACCGGTGTGATGCACGCTCCTTTGACGGCGATATTTTTAATTGCTGAATTGTCGGGAGGATACAGTTTATTGATACCGTTAATGATTACTTCCCTAGTCTCTTTTATATCGGTCTATCCCTTTGAAAAATATTCAGCTTACACGCGCAAACTGGCTGAACAAGGTGCTCTGAAAACCCATAACAAAGATAAATTCGCTTTAAAAAAAATAGATTGGAAACGACTTATAGACAGTGATATACTTACTATTTCGGCAGACGGTTCATTGGGCGAATATACCCAAGCTATCGCTCAGAGCAAACGCAACCTTTTTGTGGTGCTGGATAAGGCACGCCATTTTGTCGGGTTACTGGTTATGGACGATCATCGGGATATCATTTTTCGACAGGAGTTATACAACAGTGTAAAAGTTACCGATCTGATGATAGAGCCGGATACTTTTGTATATGACACCGATTCAGGCGAAGAGATGTTACACAAATTTACCAAAACAGGTAATTTTAACCTGCCGGTTATCAACCACAACCGCCAATACATTGGCTTTCTGTCGAAAGCTAAAGTATTAGCAGCCTATCAGGATGTTATTGCTGCAGAATCGGAAGATTAATCCCAACGTTTCAAAAGCATTTGTGTCGCCAATGTGCACAAAATTTATGCCGAGAATGCAAAGCGAATAAATCTCTTGCAGTTTTTGTGATCGCTTTACAAACCTTGCAGTTAAAGCATAAACTGACTTTTAAAACAGTATCTATTTCAAAATATCCTGAAGAAATTCGGGAATGCTTTGTTCAAAATTAACACCAAAACGGATATCTGTGCCGGCAGTAGCAGTCTTTTGGATAGCGGAAGTAGTAAAACGTACAGCTATGCTTGCGGCTTCGTGCAGGCTGAAATCGTTGAGCAGTGCTCCCAACAAGGCAGAAGCAAAGAGGTCGCCGGTGCCGTGATAATAGCCCGGAATACGATTAGCCAAAGCGTAATCGAGGGTTCCGGTAGCAGCATCGTAAGTGGCCGCGCCTAATTTTTGAGCATCAAAAAAGACGCCTGTCAACACTACTTTTTCTACGCCCAAACTGCTCAATTTTTTCAGAATATCGGTAATATAGTCTTCGGTATAAGGTCCCGGATTATAGGGTTCGTTTAGCAACAGCGCGGCTTCGGTAAGGTTGGGCACAATCAAGTCTGCCTTTGTGCACAAGCGGCGCATTCCCACAACAAAATCAGAAGAGAATATTTTGTAAAGTTCGCCATTGTCGGCCATCACAGGATCTACTAAAATCAAATTATCCCTGGTCCTAAAGGTATCGAAAAAATGCTCCATCAATTCCAATTGAGCAAATGAGCCTAAAAAGCCGGTATAAATAGCATCAAATTCGATATTCAGAGATCTCCAGTGATTGGCAATGGGTTGAATGTCATCCGTCAAATCGCGATAGGTGAAATCGGTAAAACCGCCCGTATGAGTGGATAAAATTGCTGTAGGCAATACGGTAGTTTCGATGCCGGCCGCCGAAATTACCGGCAAAACCACGGTTAGAGAGCATTTGCCAAACCCCGAAATATCATGAATGGCTGCTACTCTTTTGAGTCTTTTCAGTTGTTTTGTCATGCTTTTTTCTTTAATTTTTAGCGGCTGCAAAAGTACAAAACTCTTTCAATTGAGTATATCAAAAGAAGAGGCCGCAGTCGCGGCCTCTTCTTAATATTTTCAATGAAACATAAAATCCTAATTATTTAACCACAACTTTTGAGGTATAAACTTGTCCGTTTTGGTTAATTTTCAGCATGTAAACACCGCTTTTGAAGTTATTTACGTTTACCGTAACTGTGGCATCGCTAGTAGTCTTGCTATACACTTTTTGGCCTACAAGGTTGAACATCTCAATATTCGACTTGCCGGTAGCATCTAACGTAACAGTGAAATTATCGGTAGCCGGATTAGGATAAACAGTAACATTCTTCTTAGCCATCTCTTTGATACCTGTCCATGAACAATCATCACAAGTAACATGCAGGGAAATAGCAGGACGGGCAAGAGGGCCTGCCCATATACCCATAGGCATTAACCTTTTCCAAGAATCGGAGACGTAATACTGATTCATGGCACACAAAGAAGTGTTTTTTTCACTCAACAATTCAGGATGAAACTCCGTTACAACAGCTCCATTTTGGACACTGCAACCTACATATTCCGGACGCGGGTCTCCATAGCAAATACCTGCAAATCTAGACAATTCTTTTCCCATTACAGCATTAGGGGTATGTGTATTGCCGGACTTGAA
>JAISAD010000135.1 GCA_031266895.1 Bacteroidales bacterium | reverse complement strand
TTCCCGCCGCCCTTTAACACACGGCTCATTTCCGAAAATGGTTTTTCCATTTCTGTAAAATGGTGGAAAGAAAGCCGGGTAAGGACCACATCAAAGCATTGATTTTCAAAAGGCATCTTTTCGATATACCCGTTGATAAAATGTATGTTTGTAATCCCGCTCTTTGCCGCTTCTTCTTTGCCAACGGCAAGCATAGCCGGGGTTGCGTCAAGACAAGTAACATATTTTACGAAAGGAGCAACAGAACGTCCGCATATGCAAGTACCGGCAGCGGCTTCTAACACATAATCATTTGGAGTTAAATCCATGCTTTGAATGGTGTAGTCAAGGTATTCCTGTTTAGAGAAATTCAATTTTTTACTTTCAAAATTCTGCGCCTGTGCGGTAAATGATTTCTGTATATTGGTAAGGTTTTTGGGATTCATAGTACCCTCCATAATTTATTTTTTAGACATTTTGTCAAAGTAATCATTCGCCTTTGCATAGGTAAAGCCGTTGTTCAACAATTTAGCGACATTACCGTTATACAGGTTATTTGCCAATTCTATTATTTCGCGGTATACATATCTTACAGGGCCGGAACCTACGCTTAATCTGCGCACCCCGAGGTTTTCAAGTCCTTCAAAATCGGTGAATACGCCATTCAAGATAATATTGATTGGTGCATGTATCCCTTTGACAAGTTTTGAAACGGTTGCTTTGTCTATAGCTCCGGGAATGAATACGCAATCCGCCCCCGATTCCGCAAAAGCATTGCCGCGCTCGTAGGCTATTTTCAACTTTTCCTCGTCATTCGCTACATTAAGCCAATAGGCGCAAGTGCGGGCATTGATAACGAAATCAATGTCCAATTCACGTTTAAGTTCTGAAAGAGCTTTAATTTTTTCAATCTGCTTATCCAGCGGGCTTAACTTCCCATTAGGCAGCCCGTCTTCGATATTAAGCCCTACGGCTCCGGCAAAAAGTAATTTGCGGGCGTTTTCCTTAACTTCCCCGCCTATATCGCTATAGCCACGTTCAAAATCTACTGAAAGCGGGATTTCAACACGGCTTGCAATCTTTTCCACAATCCATAAAAGGTCGTCAAAAGATATATCCTCCCCATCAGGATAACCCAGGTCATAGGCTATTCCCGCGCTTGAAGTCGCCACGGCTTCAAAGCCTTGTTTTTCAAACACATACGCGCTGCCAACGTTCCAAGCATTAGGAAGAACAAAAATTTCGTTTTTCTTGTGCATATCTGAAAACACACGCGCTTTTTCTTTTTGTTTTTGTGAAATCATATTAACTCCTTTTTTCTCACTACCTATTTGATTTGTTGGTTTCAAAAAAGTCTTTTGTAAACCAGCTTCCAATTTATCTGTCGGTTTCAAGTGGCCTATTAGCAGCGGGGAACATGGGTCATGCAAAGCATAATTTTCACGGGGAAGCTGCGCGTTTTTATTGGCATAGCAGTATTTACACCCGTTTAAGCAACTATTGAGTGCGCCAATATCCCGGCTTTCGATACAATGACACCCTTTGCGAAAACCTTTGTGTTTTATATTGCGGAATTGCAGGTTATTTGCTTTTCCCAAAATATCCAGGGTAACACAGCCGGACGTTGCAATGCCGTATCGTGCGTAATTTTCTTCCGGTCCGCAAGTCTGCAAGGCAAAGCCATATTTTTTCGCTATCCTGCCAATGCCTTGTGCTATCGTGTTCATATCTTTACCGGTAACGGGTATCAATTCCGGTAAGTTCGTTTCATGTTTTTTATACATCTCAACAAAGCTAAAGATACAGCGGTCAAAGTGCCCCGATAGGCGGTTGGCGATATATTCAAAAGTTTCAATGTGGTGTGATATTGTGTAACGCTCTGTCAACAGTATGGGGTCATAACGCCATGCCATACGCTGTGTACCCACAATACCTGAGAGTGATAAAAAGGTGTTTATGCTTGTGTCTATATCAGGTATGCCCGGCTCAATGTCTTTGTCATAGGCAGTAATGGTATAGTAAAAATAGGTGTTAAATTTCTCTGTAACTTCGTGAATACAACCAAGAACGGGAGCATAATTTTTTGAACCGAAAATTATGCAATCAATTTTATCCGGCGACAATTCATAACGTCTAACTGAATTAGGAAACAATGAGTTACGCGAAAGGACATACCCCTCTTGAAAACGCTTAAAAAGCCAATCCGAATAATGATTGATTATATCCGTCCTGCCGCTGATATTGATAATCATGTTGCGCTCCTTTATGCCCGGTAAAAATTTTTCAAGTGTTACTACCTTAAAACAAGGAAAGTATGCGCTTCTCTGTTTTTTAGTAATTTCATGCCGTAATAAGAAACACATGCGAATAGGAACATAACTGAAATGTAGTCCGCAAAAAACAAAATTGCCGGTTCCTCATAATCTAAGAACACATATTCAGTTAAAAGGATCATTTTAAGCCATATCTGTCTAAATATAAACACGCCTACCCCAAAGGTAGATAGTGCGATGACCACTATTCGGCAAAGATGTATTGATACGCCTGTTCGGTTTTTTGGGGCCAGTTTTTTCGCCATGCCTATCACCATACCCCAATGAAACCCCAAGTGAGCCGACATAAGTACAAACCCCCATGCCGCTGATACCATGTGTAATCTACGTCCAAACCGCCCGTTGCTAAAATTCAAAAAACCGAAAACATCGCGTGAAATAACAATTCCACTGATTATCATGCCCATCATGGCGGCAAAAAGCAGAAAATTGAGCATGGTGTGCATAATGCGTATCGTAGTGTATTTTCCCTTTAGGATCGCCTTGTACCACTTCAAATTAAGGAGGTGATGCAGGATAAACAGCAGATACAGGATAACCCCCAGCCATTCGTGCAAACGGTTTCCGGTAATGTGATATGCCATCAGTATCAAAAACAAAACGGTCATTGCAAAATCAATAACTGCTTTTATTGCCATTTTTGCTTTCATCTGTTTTACACACTCCCCAGACTTTTAGTGCCTTCAATTTTTCGGCCATTTCTTTGTGCCAGAAATGCAGTGAAGATACTAACTCTATATAGTACGATTAACGGTAAACAAAAAACCATAAGCGATAGAGCATCTATAGTTGGTGTAAAAATCGCTCCGACGATGAATATAATCACTATCGCGTGTCGAAAATAGCGTTTCAAAAAACGATGATCAATTATCCCTATCTTGGACAATACGAACGCGGTGACAGGCAATTCAAAAGCAAGGCCAAAAACTAAACACATCTTGATAAGAAAGCTAAAGTATTCGTTTACACTGAAAAGAGGGTCGATTAATCCTTTTGCAAACCCTATCAAAAATCTTAAAAATATGGGGAGAAAAAAATAGCAGAAAACAATACCGGACAGAAAGCAAAAAAATGATGCAGCCACTACAGGTATAATCGCTGCAATTTCTTTTTTATATAAGCCGAGTGCAATAAAACGCCAAATTTGCTGAAATAAGAACGGAGAAGCTATCAACGTACCGCATGTCAAGGCGATTTCAAAAATAAAAAACATTGCATCTGTCGGCGCTGTGAAAATTAGCTGCGGAGCTGGATTGCTAAGGCGGAGAGGCCAGACCGCGATAAATTCAAATAAATTCCGCCAAAATATGCCGCAAGGAATCGCGCAAATAATTACAGCACAAAAACAGCGTATTAGCGCCCACCGCAGTTCTTCAAAATGCGCCGTCAGGGTCATTTTTTTATTCTTTCGACTCATCTGGATTATCACCGGCGGCTTTGAAATCGTCCGACCCAATATCCTTTGCGGCCTTTCTAAACTCACGAATCGCCTCTCCCAAACCCCTTGCCAATTTTGGCACCTTTTCGGCTCCAAACAATATCAACACTATACACAATATCAATAGTAGTTCTTGCCCGCCAATACCAAACATATTACACTCCTCCGTATATTTTTTTGAACGCCCTGCGTACAGACAAAATCTTATCCTGTTTTTCTTAGTTCCTTTATATATTGCTGTGTGTATTGACACACAGCAATGCACTTTCCACAAAGTTCAATCGGAATACCGAAGCCGCGTACAGACCTTTTTATTGCCATTGCACTACACTTGGATGTGTCGAGAATTTCATTGCGCTGAACCGTAGTATTCCATAGTCTCCCGGAAAGCGCTCCGGCTGGGCAAGCGTTCGCGCAAATCATACAATCTCCGCATTTGGACTGATTAATAGGAGCGGCTGCTGTCAACGGCGCATCGGTAAGAATAGAGGAAAGGCGGATCATAGAACCATAGCTTTCAGTGACTAACAAAGCGGATTTTCCAATCCAGCCGATTCCCGCACGGGTGGCTATGGTTTTATGGGGCAAGCTTGTTCGGGTAGTTGCCTTATACCCCAATTTCTCCAGTGTCACCACGGCAAAAGTGGCGAGCGAATGCAAACGGCTGTTCACTGTGTTATACCAATCGTAGTATTCCCGTGTAGGCAAATCTATTATGCCGCTAATAACTTCTTTTGGATATTTCACGGCCACACAAATGCCGAATGGCAAACTGCTCCTGCTATTGTTGGGCAGCTCGGTTAGATCGCCTATCCCAACTAAATCCGCCCCCTGCCGGATAAGTTCTTCTTTGATATGTTCGGTCAAGCTGTTTGAATCCGTTCCACTTGCGGTTAACCTGTCCGGTTCACTCTTATTTTTTGTAATGGGTATTAAGTTTGAATATCTTCTTAATCGCCATAAGGCAAATCCCGCCATACCGGCCAGGCAATAGCCAAGCATTTGACGTCGGCTTATCAAGTTACTTTCGTTCTCTGTTTCTTTCTTACTGCTCATTACTTACCCCCATGACTGGCAACATAGCCTAATTAAAAGCCCATAGCATTGTTTTTTACTTGTGCCGGTTATCATAAGCGTTTTGCTATGTTATATTTCTTGAACATCAATATTCAAAAAATCGCCAATTAAATGACGGTGACAGTTTTCGGGAGGCGCTTCGTAACAAACTAAAAGCAGGGGACGATTGCTGTGTTCCGAATAGATTTTATTCAGTAGCCCAAGTGTCGCCACTTTGTCTAATGCGCCCAATATTTCATTCTTGTATCGTGGCTCGAACGTTCCCCAATCTTTTGTGGGATGACATTCTTCAAGCATTGCTTTAGTTGGCCCAAATGTATCGGATAAATCCACATACCTCCCTATGGCTTCCGAAAACCATTCCGGCGGCTCGGCGCGGGAAACACGCACAAAGGTATATGCGCTTTTATCCAGTTCGGGTACTTTATCGTAATAGGTTGAAAACACTTTCATCATTAACACCGACTTCTTGTTATTTTTCAGTATATTTATTTTACAGTGCCGTCCCTTTTTGGGGCACAAACAAAG
>JAISAD010000089.1 GCA_031266895.1 Bacteroidales bacterium | reverse complement strand
CGGCTGATAAAATCAAGCCCCGGCACATCTGCCCGGATGTTTTTCTTTGCCCGCCTGTCCGAGAAGTTAGTCCAGTCGACAAAACCGCCGATACTGACAATACTGCTGCTGCCGATTCTTGCCTGATAGCTTCCGGTAGCCATGGCTCCGGCGCCGACGACGGTAGAATTAGTCAGGTTGTCGGGGTTACTGGCGCCTGCATTATAACCAACAGCGGTATTATGGCTTCCTGTCGTATTGCCAAAAAGAGCATCCGTGCCAATACCGGTATTATAGCTTCCGGAGGTATTGGGATTAAGAGCACCATTACCACTGGCGGTATTGCCGATACCTGTTGTGTTCTGGTAAAGTGCACAAACGCCGGTGGCGGTATTGTAACTTCCGGACGTGTTGAAATAAAGCGCACTGCAGCCGGCAGCGGTATTATAGTATCCCGAAGTATTGGATAAAAGCGCACGGCTGCCGGTAGCTGTATTATAATTCCCTGCTGAATAATTAAGCATAGCCTCATATCCGAAAGACGAATTCTCTGTCGAACTACTTCCGGTAAACCCTACTAAAGTGCTGTTTACCTTAAAAATGAGAGCCGCGTTTGTGTTTGTAATCACTCCTGAAGAATTTATCTTCAGCTGTGCCGATACATTTGCCAAGCATGCAATACATGCAACAAAAATAACAATAAGTTTTTTCTTTTTCATAATTTTTTATTTAAATTAAATTATTTGGCAAAGATACACACTTATTTTAATATTTATCAAATTAATAAAAAAATATTTTCTACTTTAACATATTTTTATATTTTTGCCTGTCAAAATCGTTATTCAATATCCCTCCTGTTTGCGGAAATGCCGATTGAATATTTGCTCAATCAATGTCATCCTCATATATTTGTCGATAAAGTTTGAAAACAATCCAGCGTTAATATATCCCTTTATCCGTTATCCTGTCATAGAGAACTGGCGTTCGAGGCATTCGTGGCCTGTCGGGATTTCCGTTCTTCCCTGTTTTGTGCACGGCTGCATAATCCGGTTCATGGTCTGTCATCATGGAACCTTTGCAGGGATACCCCCGTTTACCGGTCGGTGTAAAGGGTGTCAAGGTTGAAAAAAATTCTCGCAAAACGCTCCTGTAATGAATAAACTCATCACTTGTAAACAGCGGTTTGCTATTCATACGGCTTAATAACTTTTTGAAGCATGCGGGCTGTGGCGCTGCCCTCATTCCCTTCTACTGCACTGCGGATGATGCTTTGAATACATAATCGTTACCATTTTTTGCCGCATAGGGAATAAGAAAATATCAATTATAACAGAACATCATTTTTCTCTATTTCGTTAAAATCCTTTTTTTATTTGATTTCAACTTCCGAGCCTGAATCCACTTCAAAATCACGGATAATATTCACCTCGCCTGCGGCTTCAAGCGTGAGCTTGGCGCCATTGGTGACGGTGACGTTCTGGATGTTGATGTCGCCGCAGCTTGTAACAGTGGTATTGGTGGTTACGGTTTGATTGGTGAAGTTGACAGGCTGGCATTCTGCTGCCTGAACGGCGGCGTAGGCATTTACCAAACCATATCCCATTTGAGAGTTCCATGTACCATTAGGATGTCCCGAAGCAGTAGAATAAGTATATAAATCCGGCCTCACTTTTTGGGCAGTACTTTCAATGACTTGTTGCACCTGTAGTTGTGTTAAACTGGGGTTTACACTTAATACTAATGCGGCAACTCCAGCAACATGGGGGCAAGCCGCCGACGTTCCATTAAACCAGACAGTATAAGCCAAGTTGGAATAATCGGCTGTCAATGTTGTACCGCCACACAGAGGATGTAGAGGCAGATTCGGATTATAGCCATTTGTCCCTTGTATATCGGTGGTTGGAACCAATACACCGGGAGCGACAACATCCAATTCTGGTCCGTAATTACTGCCCCATGAAGTTTCTGTGTCGCATGATGTTGGAGATTTTCTTTCTCCGCAAGGACTGATAGCGCCTACCGCTATTATGTTACTATTGGAATTTGCAGGGTAAAGAACAGACGAGTCATAATTCCCCGAAGCAAAAACGATAACACATCCCTTTCCATTTCGACCATAGGAAAGAGCATCCTGTATTTCCGTATTAATTACAGCGGCGGGGGAACCTCCACCCCAGGAATTACTCAAAATATCTGCTCCTGCGTTATCCCATGCATAATGAAGCCCATCGGCAATCTCAGCGTCTGTAGTTACCCAACCTCCCCACGGATTAGTATATGCAATCCTAACAGGTATAATCTTACACGAAGATGCAACTCCTACAACCCCAATCGTATTATCAGCAGCGGCTACAATTCCGGCACAGGCGGTGCCATGCGCATCATTTCCGCAGGGACTTCCGTTTGCACCTCCACAACCGGCGTCTGTTGCGTCATACCCGGGTAAAAGATTGACGTATAAATCAGGGTGGGTTAAATCAACGCCCTCATCAATAATAGCCACTTTAATGTTGCTGTTCCCTTTTGTGATGCTCCATGCCGGTTCAGCATTAATGTCGTATCCTGTCCCTCCACCATATTGCCCCGTATTTTTTAAGCCCCACTGATTGAGATAGTACGGATTGGAGTTAGCGGGTTTTAGCAATCTGAGAAACGATGGCTCTGCGAATTCACATAAGCCTGATTTATACAAAGCAACAGCAATGTCCATTACGTTAGACAAATCAGCGCTTACTGTCAGTTGGTAAATACGGTGATTTTCATTGAAAACGCTTACAGAACGTACAATATGAGAAACTTTTGCCTGATCAAGAAGTTGTTCTATTATTTGTCCTTCTTTGCATTTGACAAAAATCTTATCCATAGGCGACATCAGAGTCCCATCGGTATATTCCAGCATATACGTGCTGTTTTTCAGCGACAAGTCTTTTTGCAAGTTTTCGATGACGGTTTTTAACGTATCAATGCTTGCAATAACAAATTGTTTGTGAGTGACAGAAGCTTTTGTAAACAAACTGTTTTCTACAATTTCCTCCACCGACATATTCTCTGCTACTTTGACAAGTACCATATCTTTGCGTATTTTGAAATGCACCTCACTGCCATTTGAATCATAAAAATAATTCGTCTGTGCATTGACAGAGAAAATTCCGGCAAACAAAATCCAATAAAACAATGTCTTTTTCATGGTAATTCGCTTTTAAGCATGGTTAATTCCAAGTCGAAAAAAGTCTGGTTGGTCGGATGAAATCCGGGATCGTAAGAATGCGGATACACTTTGCCCGACAATAATACGGGTAATCCGTTTTCCGGAATATCCCATTCTTTAGCATATGAGGGATAATTGCAAATTCGATAGGTTGTAAAACCCTGCCTAAGATAGGCTGTCGGTTCAGTATCATCAAACCGTTTTGCGATTGCAATATAAGATGAGAGGCTTTGGT
>JAISAD010000078.1 GCA_031266895.1 Bacteroidales bacterium | reverse complement strand
CCTCATCGCCCTCGCCCACGCCAAACCAGCGCAGCATTAGCTCCAACCCGGCTGAAGCCGAACTGACGCAGAGTGTTTTTTTTATTCCGCAATAGCTGGATATATTTTGTTCCAACTGCTTAGTGCGCGGGCCGGTGGTAATCCAGCCCGATTTCAGGGCTTTCGTAACCTCGTCAATAATTTTTTGGTCAATACGGGGAGGTGAAAATGGGATTATTTTCGTCATGAGTTACTAATTTAATCTTTCTAATTTCTTTATTTTCTTTTGTTTGGCTAATTGCGACAGTTCACTAACATTAGCGGCAAAAGTGAAATAGTTGGGGGTGGCACCAGGGCCATAATGAGTGCGCGAAAATCCAATCTGAATAGAATGAATATTGATCATAAAACCATAGGAAAAACCGGCAAAACTCCGTTTCATCACTTTCATTTCCTGACGGCGGTTGTGATTATAGGAAAACTGCAATGAGAGCTGTTTTACAGGAATAATCTCAATGCCAACTACCAAATGACGGAACATGTTGTCGAAAAAGAGAGCCGTTTTCGAAGGATATTTGAAATCGTTAATGCTGGCATCCAGTTCCAAAAATGGGTCTTGGCTGCCCACATAACGCATATTCCAGCGATAAAGCGAATGTAATGAAATGTGGTAACGCACCGGAATAAACTTAAATTTTTGAGAAAATGCGAGCTGTATATCAAAGGGGATACGTTCAAATTGTCCCGGCAGGTAGTTATCTAATGGGGAACCCATATTTTTAAGCAATAGAGTAAGCGATATGTTTTTCTTAGTATTGTGATAGGTGCCGGCCACATCGGCAGCAATACCAAAAGAGTTATAATTTTCATAGCTACTGTAAATCAGTTTCAAATTTGCCCCGATTGAAAAATTGCTGTCCAATTGTCGCCCCCAGCCCAGGGTAAAGGCAAAATCGCCGGCGCGAAAATAACCCAGCTCGTTGCCAATATTGTCGGTTTCGAGAAACTTGCCGTAGTCGAGATAACGCAACTCTGCCGCGAAACTGCCTGCTTTTTTAAAGGTATGGGAATAGAGTGCCGACACAAATGCACTGTTCGTAAAGTAATCGGCAGCATTTAACACTAAAGAAGTACTAAAGCAGGGTGCAATGGAGGACGGGTTTTGCATGATGAGCGTAGGGTCTTTATCCTGCACAGAAATTAATGTACCACCCAAGGCTGTTAGTCGTGAAGAATTGCTGACATTGAGGAAGTTATAGATTGTACTGCCCCCAATTTGGGCTTCTCCATAAAAAAAAGCCATCACGGCCAGTAGCAATATCAAACCCCTTTTTATCTTCATACTCTAAGTTAAATTATGTTATATCAACGATAAAACAAGAAAAATATTATGTGGCGCATTTTATTTTTCTCTATTTTTGCAGCTACTATCTTATATGAATTATGAAAAAAATATCGAAATATATCTTATTGATAATCACAGCCATAGCGTTTGTCTCTTGTGATAAGTATTGTACTTGCACGGTTGAAAACAGTAGCACTCCACAATCAATTGAGATTAATCCAAACGAAAATTGCAGCGATTATTCTAAAGATAATTTGACTTGTCACTAATCATTAAAAACAAATAAATTATGAAAAAACTTGTGTTCTTAGCAGTAGCTTCAGTAGTTGGAATGGCACACTTCACCGCTTGTACGAGAGTATGCCAATGTAAAGTGTATGTAGCCGATAAAGAGACGAACCAAAGAGACCGGCCGTTAGATAAATCGCGTTACAAAAAATGTAGCGACATGGACAACGTCACTATAATTGGTGGCCAGAAATACGGTGAAGTCTGCCAACAGAAACTGTTATAGTTTGGTTTTCAGTTCGTTTTCGTCAATACCCCATGAATTAACAGCTTTTGTAATTTTGCCATTTTCCATGTAAATATATTTTGGGAAGGCCCCGTTGGTAATATTCAAAAAAGAATACGGATTTATGTTAAGGTATTGATAGTCGGCTGTTTGTGTCTCTTCCTTAAAGGTTTTTACAGAGGCAGTGTCACCTACAATTACGAATTTGATTTTTGATTTATCAATTTCGTTGCAAGATACTAATTGATGTATTTTAGCATTGCCGGTTTTGCAATATTTACAACCGGAGGATACAAATCCAATCATATAACGGCCACTATCTACATTAAAAGAGGCGCGAAAAGTGGAATCCTCCTGCTTGTAAAGTTCAAAAGCCTTTTCATTCACCAAATCTTCAGGTGCTTTAATCTTATTATAGAGGACATCCATAGGAAAGACGACAAACGGCACAATAATGGCCACCACAAGAAGCAAGGCTATTGCCCATTTCTTAAATCGAAACCTGATTTCTGTCTGATTTTTGACAAACAACAATAATCCAATGGAAATCAAATTTTTAACAATGGATTGCAGCGGATTCATCTTTACAAAATCGCCCATGCAATGGCAGTTGGCATCATTGCGAAAAATGGCGGCATAGATCAGGAAAAAGGTGAATCCGACTAAGGTGATCATGGTTAAATACCACACATACTTGTAAAAACACTTCAACATAAGAAATGCGCCCAGCAGAAACTCAAAGGCAATAATGGCGCGCGCTGCTACTGTGGCGAGTACAAAGCTCACAATGTCAAAACTGTAAATATACAGTTCAAACTGCTCAATGGTAATCAGCTTTAAAATAGCTGTAGTGATAAAGAATGCGCCTATAAGCAGGCGAATGATGATTTTGATAATTTGGGTTACTTTCATATTTTATAATATTATAATTTTCAATTTTCAACTCTCATTTTAATAGAAGGTATTGCATTAATTAGCTTCCGAGTATATTCTGTTTTCGGGTTGGCATAAATAACATCAGCATCATTCAACTCCACGATTTTGCCGTTTTGCATCACGGCCATGCGGTCGGACATAAATTTCACTACCGATAAATCGTGCGAAATGAAAATGTAAGTGAGACCATATTCCTCTTTAATTTCGTTGAGCAGATTAAGTACTTGCGCTTGCACCGATACATCTAAAGCCGACACCGATTCATCGCAAATAATGAAGCGCGGATTAACTGCCAAGGCGCGTGCAATATTGATGCGTTGCCGCTGGCCGCCCGAAAACTCATGCGGATAGCGGTAGTAATGACATTCGTCCAAACCTACCCGACGCAGCAACTGAATGGCACGCTCTTTCCGCTCTCTGTTATTGGCCAAAATATGATGCCATTGCATCGGTTCAACGAGGGCTTCACCTATTGTAATTCTCTGATTTAAAGAAGAATATGGGTCTTGCGAAATAATTTGCAACTCTTTCCGCATTCGTCTCATTCCACCAGCGGACAAGCGAGTCAGATCGTGCGTTTTGTAAAAGAGCTTGCCGGCGGTCGGTTCAATCAGACGCAGCATTGTACGTCCCAGTGTAGTTTTACCGCATCCCGATTCGCCCACCAAGCCTAATGTTTCGCCCTTAAATATTTCAAGATTAATATCTTGCAGTGCATGCAAATATTCCTGTTTTTCAAACAGCCGCCGTTTACGCAGCGGATAAGTCTTCGACAGGTTTTCAATCCGAAAAAGCGTTTCTTTTGGCCTGTTGGATGCATCCAAACACATTCCTAAATGCTGTCTATAATCTACTGTATTTTTAAAAAAATCTTCTACCGTAGGCAGCCGTTTCGGTTTTATGTCCATTGGAGGACGACAGGCCAAAAGACCTTTTGTATAAGGATGCTGAGGATTGCCAAACAGTTGCGCTGTTTCGCCACTCTCCACCACTTTGCCTTGCCACAATACCACGATTCGGGCTGCAATTTGGGAAACTACGCCCAAATCGTGTGTGATAAAAATGACACTCATGCCATATTTACATTGCAGTTTTTTTATCAACTCCAGAATGCCTTGTTGTACTGTTACATCCAAGGCGGTGGTTGGCTCGTCGGCAATCAGAATTTGCGGATTACAGGCCATTGCCATAGCAATCATGACTCGCTGCTTTTGTCCGCCCGACAATTCGTGCGGATAGGCATTATAAATCTTTTCGGGACGCGGCAACATCACCTCGTTTAGCAATTCAATTACTCTATTATATGCTTTTTTTTTAGATAGTTGCATGTGTATGAGCAAAGTTTCGGCAATCTGTCGCCCACATTTAATAACCGGATTAAGCGAGGTCATGGGCTCTTGAAAAATCATAGCAATGCGATTTCCCCTAATTTGCTGCAACTCTTTTTCACTCATGGTTTGCAAGTTTACAGCTTCTTCATTCTCATGGGGTTGAAAAAGGATAGTACCGCTGGTGGCTTTTGCTTTTTGACTGTTCAGCAGTCGCATTATAGATAGCGCCGTAACAGATTTCCCCGATCCAGACTCACCCACAATGCCGACAATTTCGCCTTTTCTCAATGAAAAAAAGAACTGATGCAGCACCGGTTTCCACTCCGTATGTTGCTTCAACTCCAGCGAAAAATTACTAAGCGTCAATACGTTCACGTTACAATAAAAGTCAAATAATCGGGTTTGCAAAAATAACACTTTTTATTACATAACCAAAAAATCGCATTTCTCCTTTAAAAAATTTAACTTTTTAATTTCTCTAATTTCATGATTTCCGAATTTTTATCCTGGTTGCATATAATTGAAAAATTTCATGTATCTTTGCTCCTTGATTATAAAAAGTATTAATATATTGAAAATAAAATCTTTATGTCATCATCCATTGTAATTATTATTGTTATTCTGGCGGTCATTGTACTAATGTTTTTCTTCTGTATCGGTATTTATAACTCATTAGTACGGTTGCGCAACAATCGTGAAAATGCCTTTGCCGACATTGATGTGCAATTGAAACAGCGTCATGATTTAATTCCGCAACTGGTTGCTACAGTAAAAGGATACGCCACTCACGAAAAAGAGACGCTAGATCGCGTGGTTAAAGCTCGAAATCAAGCTGTTCAGGCCGGTACAATTAATGAAAAAATTGGCGCTGAAAATCAACTTACTTCCGCTTTGGCCGGTCTGCGCGTAACTTTGGAGGCTTATCCTGAACTAAAAGCCAATCAAAATTTTATGCAGTTGCAGGAAGAAATTTCCGATGTGGAAAACAAGCTGGCTTCGGTACGTCGTTTCTTCAATTCGGCTACCAGAGAGCTAAACAACAAAGTACAGACATTCCCTTCAAATATCATTGCCGGCATGTTTGGGTTCCATAAAGAACCCATGTTTGATTTGGGCGAAACAAGGGTTACACATGAAAACGCTCCTAAAATAGAATTTTAATGAAATATGTAGGGATTCACACCCAGCAGGTGCGTAATAATACAAAATCGGGGATACTGCTTATTCTCTTTCCTGTAGTTATTTTAGCGCTGGTGTTTCTTTTTTTGTTTATTGTCGTAGTCGCTACACAACAAACGGAATATGCGCAGCACTATACCGCTACCGAATTGGTATGGCCGGTTTTTCTACATGCCGTTCCCTATACTTTAGGGATTGTAGCTGTTTGGTTTATTATCGCTTATTTTTCTCATTCCTATATTATTAGCCATGCGACTCACTCCAAACCTTTGGAGCGAAGAGAGCATAAAAGGGTTTATAATCTGGTGGAAAATCTTTGCATGAGCCAGGGAATGCCCATGCCAAAAATCAACGTTATTGACGACAGTTCTCTTAATGCCTTTGCAAGCGGCATTAATAAGAAAAGCTACACTGTAACGCTGACTACCGGCATTATTACAAAATTGAATGACGAAGAATTGAAAACTGTTATTGCACACGAACTTACACATATCAAAAATCAGGATGTGCGCCTGCTGATTATCTCAATTGTTTTTGTGGGCATTTTTTCACTGGTAGCGCAAATGGCACTTAATATGTTGCGTTTTTCTTCGGGACGAAGTCGCGACAGCAAAAACAACGGAGCAGCCTATCTGATTATCGCGATTGTGGTAGCAGTCATTGGTTACCTTATTGCCTCATTAATGCGTTTTGCCATCTCGCGCAATCGAGAATATATGGCTGATGCGGGTTCTGCCGAAATGACCCGCAATCCGTTAGCATTGGCAAGTGCGTTGCGTAAAATTGCCGGAGACCCGAAAATAGAGGCCGTAAAACGCAGTGATGTGGCACAACTTTTTATAGAACATCCACTTAACAAAAACGATAAAAAAAACGCTTTTACCTCCCTTTTTGCTACACATCCACCTATTACCAAGAGAATTGCAATATTGGAACAATTTTAAGCCGAAGTCACGAGTATGAATGCGGATACATTATTAGCCTTAGGCAGCAATTTGGGCGACAGGGCAGGATATTTGTCTGCTGCCATTGTTGCTATAAACCGAAAAGCGGGCAAGGTTTGTTTTTGTACAACCTGCCATGAAACAGCTGCCTGGGGTTTTGAAGCACCGCCTTTCCTTAATCAGCTTGTCGTGGTGAAAACTGCATTTGAACCTGTCGCCCTGCTTGATGTTCTACAACATATTGAGCGGGATTTGGGACGAGAACGGAAAACGCAATATGTGGACAGTCAGCCGGTTTACAACAGTAGAACTATAGATATTGATATTATTGATTATCAAGGAATCAAATATTCAAATATGCGATTAACATTACCTCATGTACAATTGCACGCGCGCCCCTATCTGCAACCGCTATTAAACGAAGTGAAATCCATATATAAACATATAGTATGAATCCCATTCCTTACAATTATGTCGTGATAGAGGGGTGTATTGGTGCGGGCAAAACCTCATTAGCACAACGATTTGCAATGGATTTTAATGCGGAATTGATTTTAGAGCGTTTTGCTGATAACAGTTTTTTACCTAAATTTTACAAAGATCCATTGCACTATGCTTTTCCGGTAGAAATGACCTTTCTGACCGATCGCTATCAGCAGTTGAAAACGCTGCTGTCGCAACGCGATCTTTTTACTGACCTCGTGGTATCCGACTATTTTATTGAAAAGTGTGTCATTTTTTCAAAAAACAATCTTCAAGATGATGAATATAAGCTATTTACAAAGATATATGATATTATTTCCACTCATCTTCCCAAGCCCGATTTAATACTCTATCTTTACAATGATGCCGAACATTTATTACAAAATATTGCCAAGCGAGGACGTGATTATGAGCAAAATATCGGTGCGGACTATTTGAACAGCATCCAAGAGAGTTATCTGAACCATCTGAAAAACAGTTCCAATCTCTCAATTTTAATGGTGGAAGCTAAAAATTTGGATTTCGTTGAAAATGAATTAGACTACACGAAACTAAAAAAAATGCTCTATCATACTTATCCCAAGGGAATCACAGTTGTTGAATAATTAGTAAGGCAACAGACAATAATAGTCGAAGAATATCGTTATACATAAAGGGATAACACAATATAAAATTATGAAATTACGACTATTTTTTATTACTATGCTAACAGCAAGTATTATAGACAATATTCAAGCACAACTTTGTACTACCAATTGTCTAACGAACATGAATTGCACCGCTTCCGACGCAGGAGGCTATTGTCCCAATCCGATACCCGATGCTGTAGTGAATGAATTTTACGATCTAAATCTTACCGTTATTGCGCCGGCCACTGGTGATTTGAATGGCACTTCTATTACCGTAAATTATATAGACATTGTAAATGTCACAAATTTACCGGAAGGGTTAACATGGTGCAAATCGACCGACAAATTTAAACACAATGAGCCTAATTGCATGCATATCTGGGGAATACCTGTCAAAACGGGGGATTATCAGTTGAGTATCAAAGTGAAAGCTACTGTGCTGGGTGGACTGGTTTCGGTAGATAGAACCGATAATACCTTAATAATGCATGTTATTAAATCTAAAAATCCCGAAGTAGCCTTTTCTGCCGATACCCAAATGAACAGGATAGGAGAACCGGTACACTTTTTTGATAATACCGATAGCACGGCTTCCTTATGGGAATGGACTTTTGAGGGAGGTACGCCGGCCACCTCTGCCGAGAAAAATCCTACGGTGGTATGGGATAATTCCGGAGCCTATTCTGTCTCTCTGACCGCTTACAATTCGTATGGAAACAAGCGTCTTGTAAAGTACAATTACATCCGCATTGCCGATAGTGCAGGTCATTATCCGCCTATAGCGGCAATAAGCGCAAATAAGCGTCAAGTGATTATTCAAGAGCCGGTACAGTTGAGCGCTACCAATACCGAACATTTTACAGAATGGATTATCAATGAGGATAACAGTATTCATCAACAATATGGCTACCCCGTTCAGGAATTTCCAACTGCATTGCAATGGCATTTTGAGGGAGGTGTACCACAAGAGAGTACCGATTTCAATCCGGTGATCTCTTGGCCTAATTCTGGCCAATATGCCGTATCTCTGAAAGTTACAGGCGCATCAGGCAGTGATGTGCTGCGAATAGAGCGTTACATTACGGTTGAGAATATTGACATATTCACATTCTACCCCAATCCCTGTCATAATATATTGACAGTAGAAGCTCCAGAGATGAGTCAGGTCTCCATTTATGACATGCAGGGCAGGTGCATTATTAGGAAAGACGCGCAGCTTCCCCATCAGGAAATTGATGTAAGCAGCCTGCTTAGAGGTGTTTACATTGTAAGTGTACGTTATCAAAACGGAAAGGTAAAAGGGGAAAAATTAATAGTAGATTAAAGAGAGTGCGGATGAAGGGACTCGAACCCATACACCTTTCGGTACCAGATCCTAAGTCTGGTGCGGCTACCAATTACGCCACATCCGCAGGAATATTTTGTGGTGCAAAAATACCATTTTTTTTCAAATCAGCACTTTCATCACATCTTCCTTAAAACTCGCTCCTATAGGCAGCTTTAGAGATCCGATTTGAACTGTATTGTTTTCTATAATATCAATATGTCGGATGGACACGATATAGGATTTATGAATGCGCACGAAATGGGAAGCGGGCAGTAAAAGTACCAGATTTTTCAGTACATAGTAAGCTGTAATATTACGTTGAGTGGTATGAAAAGTAACATATTCCTGCTGTCCTTCCATATAAATCAAATCGTTATAATGCACTTTATAGAGTTTAAAATCGGCCTTAATCATAATATAATCACGCTCTTGAAGCTCTTGTTGAGATATAATAATGTCTTGATTCTTCAAATGGTGTTGAGAAATGTATCGTGAGGATTGTACCCGTCTCACTGCCTTATCTATTGCACGTAAAAAACGCGGAAAAGTAATTGGCTTCAAAAGATAATCAACTACCCACAATTCGTAACTCTCTACAGCATATTCCGAATAGGCGGTAGTGAAAATAATAGCCGGCACGGTTACCAATCCACTAACCAAATCGATGCCCGAAATATTAGGCATTTGGATATCAGTTAGCAGAATGTCTATCTGTTGCTTTTGTATCACAGTCAAAGCATCAATGGCATTAGTGCAATTGCCTGCTAACTCCAAATAATCAAGTTTGGCTACATATTCGCCTAACAATTTGCGTGCTAAATTTTCATCATCAACAATTAGCACAGTAAATTTTTCATGTTCTACTAAAATGGGATTACTGTTTTGCATCGTTTATTTTCATATTCAAATCAATATTAAGAGTTACCCTATAATGGGTATCTTCCTCTTCAATAATAAGCGTAAAAGCATCTTTATAAAATAGTTGCAACCGCTGTTCTACATTCAGCTCGCCCAATCCGCTATGTTGATTTGAGGAGGCATAGTGTGCTATTCCCTTAGAATTGGATAGTGTAAAGTTCAATTTTTTGGCCTTTACATGCAAGGCAATATGTACATAGCCTTCAGGATTAGTAGAGATGTCGCCATGATTGAAACAATTTTCGATATAAGGCTGTAAAATCATAGGAGCAATAAACTGATGAAGATTATCTACATCTACCTCAAACTGGATATCAACCTGCTTGCCCAATCGCATCAATTGAAAGTCAAGATAGTTTCTGATATAATCGATCTCTTTGTTTAACTGAACACTGGACATGTTAATCACATCAATTACATAACGCAGCATATCAGCCAGTTTCGACACAGCATCGGGAGTTTTTTCATCTTTCGTATAGGCGAGAGCATAGATGTTGTTCAAAGCATTAAAAAGAAAATGGGGATTTACCTGAGCTTTCAGGAGTTGAAAGCGGAGATGTTCTTTTTCTATTGCAAACTGGATGGCTTTTTCTTTCTGCATGCGCGAGTAGTTGAATTGTACTATACTAAAAGCCCCCAGGGTTAATACCATGTTTTTTAGAAATCTAAATGCAATAAAGTGTTGAGTATATCTTGAGAAATCTGTAGGCAGGTAAGAAAAAAACTGTTTCGACACAACTAACTCTAAAAGCAGGAATAAAAAGGGAAGCGCGATCAAGCATAAAATGATTACAACGATCTGCGAAGTGTAGCTTTTGAAGAATTTATTCCTTTTAAAAAAGTAATCGAAAAAAAGATAAACCGCCGCAATAAAGAGGGTGTCCAAAACGGCTAACAAAAAAGAAATATAGACATTGAATCTCATGCCACCCACAAAGAGCGACAAAAAAATCATCACAATAATTAATAATCCCGACCACTTTTTGACAATATTATGCAGCCATTTACGAAATGCATGTTTAGTGTCTTCCATATTGCCATGTTTTACAATGTCCAGTATTCCTGTTCCTTTAAAAAGATTTTCGTATCTTTAATGGCGTCCTTAAAATCTTTAACTAATACATTATCATCCAATAAGTCAAGATTGCAAAATAGCAAATCGTTGCCTTCCTGTACTATTGCGGCCTTAAATCTTGGATATACAAGCCGCTCCAAATCATAAGTGCTCTGCCCTGTCGGCACCAATCTAAATGTCATCATCTCTACCTGTTTTTTAAGTGTCTATAATTTACAAACGAAACCATTTTTTTAAAATATTCTGTTTACTGGCCTGCTTTGCGTACATGAGAGTTATCTGTTCCGCAACTTCCGGATGCTCACATAAATACTTTTGTGCCATTTGTACGGCTACATTTGCCTGCTCTTTGTTTCCGCATATCATAAATGCCGCCGATGACATGGCTTTAAATCCATCCTTATGGACTAATATGGCTGCATCGCGGGCGTAGTACACTGCCCTGTATGATGCATGTAAACTGCCAATTGTGACACTCCTTAACCGATTCAGGCTTATTGGGCGGGATAATTTGATTTTTTCAATATAATAGTCGCTGTTATTATTAACCGATTTGGAAAAATAGTATTTGATGCCACAACCTATTTGTTCATAAACAATGTGAGCGCCATCCGGGTAGGTTAAAAAAGTCGCATAATAGTCAATAGCTTTACAGAAAGACATGGCGCTTCTTTTTAGCTGGAGTATGGATTCCGGATGATCAAAACTGACTTTTTTAATATAAAAATTATCGTTTGACTGTAGAACGTAAAATTTTATTTTAGATACGATTTGTTCGGAAATAATAAGCTTTTTCCGCTTACGCAAAAATAACATGAGGCTGCTTTTTCGCAAAGTAAAATCAATTGCATCCCTCGCATTGGTTGCATTACTTTCATCTTTTAAAGCAGATTCCAGGTCACTTTGCGGATTATCGTCATCGTTAACTTTCATTACAAGTTTGAATTTTTAATCACTAATAGCTTTATATTAAACATTCAGTTGCGCAATTATGTTCAAATGGCAAAGTAAAATCCTGCCGCCTTTTTGGAAAAAGGCGGCAGGATATTGGAGAAGATGAGTAAACTGCTCTTTTTATTTCTTCACTATCTTTCTTATCGGGGTTTCGCCGGTAGATAATCTTGCTTTGACCATATAAAAACCGCTTTGCAGATGCGAGATGTCTGCATCGGCACTTTCTTGTCCGATATATAAACTCATAACGCATTTGCCACGCACATCGTACAGGAACAGTTCCTCGATTGTTACTTCCGGATTGCCGGTTAACAGGAGGATGTTGTCTGACGCCGGATTGGGATAGATCTGCAAGTCTCCTTCAACGGCAACAGTCTGCCGCGATTGCATGCTGCGTTTTGCAGTTATGGGCATTTCTTCAGACGGGTTGACTTCCGTGCATATATGATAGAAAAAGCAAAGTACTCCCTGTGCCATTTGGGAGGCTCTACCGTTAGAGAAATCGGCAATAGCTTGC
>JAISAD010000142.1 GCA_031266895.1 Bacteroidales bacterium | reverse complement strand
AGGGGATCGTCTGCCAGGACAGTCTCCTTTTTTCAGACTTTTTAATGAGCCAAGGTTGCGCATAATTAAAAATATTGTATCTTTACAGCGATTTTTTTTGAATTTTAATTAATTAAAGTGCAATCATCAAATTCAAATATTTTCTCGTCGTTTTTTATTATTAATACCATTATAAACATTAAAAAAAATCAATTATGGCAACAATTCTTCATTGAATTAAAGCGTATTTGTACGACAATGCCTTATGGCGCAAGCCGTTAATTGACTATTTTGAAATAAAGAATGAAACGTCTCATACATTAAATTTGTTAATGAGATTATTTTATCGCATACTTTTCTATATTTAAATAAGGGGCATTTTTACTAAAATGCCCCTTAAAAAGATTAATTTATTTGCACAATGGATTGTGCAATGCCATTGTAATCGTTACGGACATTATTCCAATTCAAAATTGCTTTTTGAGGGTTGCACAATATTACAACAGGAACATAGTTAATAGACTTGTAACTGTCAAATAACGAATGAAAAAATCGGTTTAATCTCCATTTATCTAATCCGCTCCAGGATCCTGACAATAAATAGGTCGGATATTTACAGTCATTTTCTCTAAGTAAATTGGCCACAATGTCAGCATCACCGCAACAGATGGAAATAACGCCAATATTGTCGGATTTTGATTCCAAAAATGGTTTGAGATGATCTTTAAACTCATAATGACTTGCCACACACCATTCCGTCCAGGCAAAAATAATCGTATAATCATGGTGTAAAATAATGCTGTCAATTTCTGTTTTCCGATATTCTTTGACATATTGGGAATAAGCATTATCCGATTTAAGATCATTTTTATTTGACGAGGATCCGCACCCCAATAATACTATGGCGATTATGGATATTAAGAAAATTTTCATATCGAACATGATAGTTGCTATTGGATTATTTAATAATGATATATTTTAAAATTCTATCGCCTTCTTTCTCAGTATGTACATCGTAACTACCCTGTACTACAATTTTTTGAACAGAAGTGTTGAGTTGCTTTAAAATGTTTATATTATCAATAGTCCAAGGGCGGGAAATTGATATTTTGTCATCATAGAAAAAACGATCAAATGATTTAAGATTTTCAGGCGTATTTTCCATTGCGTAAATAATACGCCCTTTCTTATCTTGAGCGAGCATTCCTTGACCTTCAAGATCAATTGGGTCGAAATATTCTACTGATGATACAGGAGTTATTTTTCCCTCTTTTGTTGTTGCATGTGCATTAATTGCACAATGTCCCATCCCACTGCATTTTTTTGTTACCGTATAAGATCCATCTGCATTCACTGTTGTTGTTTCCGAATATTGCCCTTCTGTGCATTTTATTATAACCACAACAGCAGCTACAACGATTGCGAAAGCAACCCAAAACCCTTTTTCTTGAATAACATCTTCCGTTTTTTGTTCTTCTTTTGGTGTACCATTCTCTTTTGTACATGAAACAGAAGTCGCTATTAGTGTTGAAACTATCAGCAATCCTATAATCAGATTTTTGCCAAATTTATACATGTCTTCTTTTTCGCCACCCCACCTTTTTCATTTTTTTCAGCAGAGCGACCGGCCATCCTTTTACAGCCATTAGTTAAACAATCCTCCTTTTTTCTGCCCTGTGGTTTTTTGTAAGGAAAATTACCTCGCTTTTGTGGAGTCCTTCAGCCTGGTAACCAAAACCTTGTCTCCGTTTTCGTGCCTCACCCCACAGTCCCTTTATTCGGAGGGCATTCTCTCGTGGCGTGGTTTGCACCGTTGCGCGGGAACCCAAAACAGCGATGCAAAAGTACTTATTTTTTGTTTACGGAACATCTTTGATGTTCGTTCTTGATTTTCATGGTGTAAAAATAGAACAAAAAATAATCCCTTTTTCAAAACAGGACACTTTTTTACATAAACGGGCTATTTTTCTTCATAAGTAGCCCATTTTTTTTCACCGGAGGGCGTTTTTATAAAAACTAAAAATCAGGGGTTTTCGGAATTATCCGAAAACAGTTTCCGCAAATTTATTCGCTTTTGCTTCGATACGGGCAGCTCTGTGTCATTCACCTCCACCACTAATTTCGTTTTTGAAACATATCGTCTTCGAGAAATATGAATCCCGTTAACCAAAATATTGTGATGAATCCTCGCAAAACCATATTTAACGAACTTGTGTTCGTACTCATTTAACCGTCGTGTGGAAATTAACTCATCTTTACGGTCTTTTAGATGCAGAAAGGTATATCCGTTTTTAGCCTCTATGTAAAGAATGGAGTGGATAAAGATTTTCACTCTGCTTCCGCTGTCTTTAACTTCGATAAAGACCTCTCCCTGTGATTCGAATTTATGAACATTCATCATATTTACTGTTTTATTGATATACTTAATTTTTATTCCAATTAAAAAGCGGACTTAATTATCCGCTTAATGAGGTTGTGAGAAAATACCTTTGCTACAAACAAGTAAGCCCGCATTACTGCGAGCGTTCATACTTATCCTTATAGCTATTTTGAAACTTCTCACATTTCATTAAGCAAGAACATAGCGCTAAACGCTTTTATTTTATCTTTTTTCTACTTCATTTTTGTTTCGTTTTATTTCATGTGGCAAAAATACACAAAAACAGCAATAAGTTACAAGCGAGACTAAGCCGATTTTTCCTATTTTTGCAGCCTGAATAGTTTTAACCATGATAAAAGCCACACCTGTTAGAGAAAAAGAGATTATTATCGGTTCCTATTTTGTGGACAATCGGCAGCGGCTCACCCTGCCGGCACTGCTGGGATTGATGCAGGAGATTGCATGGGAGCACTCCACTTCCTATAATGCGGGATGGGAGTTTCTGCAGTCTGTTAACCTGTTTTGGGCGCTTTCGAAGATGCATCTTAAAATCAACCGCCTGCCGCTTTGGAATGAGGTGGTTACGCTAAGCACGTGGGGAAAACGGCCAGAAAATGTGATTTTTCACAGAGATTTTGAGATGTGCGATGCGCAGGGCAAATTGCTGCTGGTAGCCACTTCCGCATGGACAACTTTGAGTACCGTTGATGGCAGAGTACAATGTATGCCCGATGAGGTGCACAGCCGCATTGAAGTGCCTGAAAACAGGCACGCTATCCGCGAAGCTGCTCCAAAAGTCAGGAAAATTCCTATTGTAAACGCTCCTTGCTGGCATCCGGTGCTGCATTCCGACATCGACATGAATCAACACGTAAACAATACCCGGTATGTATTGTGGGCACTCAACAACTGCTCACACGAATTTCAAAACCAGTTTGAAATTAAAGAAATCATTATCAATTATTTATCACAGGCGAAGATGGGCGATTTTTATGCCATAGAGCAGTTGCAGGAATCTTTCCAACACTTTATGTTCTTAATTTATTCCCAAAATCACAATGCAGAAATCTGCAAGATAGAGAGTTTTTGGGATAAGGGGTAGCGTGTTTTATCTGCTGTTTTCCTTATAAAAGAACAGTGCCGCGCTGTTGAGGATAATGGCCATGCAGGACAGGGAAATGACTTGTATCCGCAAGTCGTGAATGGTACTGCCTTTGAGTACCATCATTTTAATTACATCCATGTAGAACGACATGGGATTGAAGTAGTTTATGTAGGCTGCCCAGTGCGGCATTCCTTCTGTGGGCGTGAAAAGACCGCTCAACAGGACAAATAGAATGAACAGGAAAAAGACAATAAACATGGCTTGCAGCTGGTTTTCGGCTACGCTGGAAATGAAGAAGCCCAGCCCCAGCATAACCAGCAGATAGATGGAGGTGATGCCCAGCAGAATGGGCAAGCTGCCCTGTACGGTAATGTCGAAAACAAGATACATTAAGCCAATTCCCATCAAAAATTCGCTCATTCCCAAAATCCAGAACGGTATCATCTTGCCTAAAAGAAATTGCCACTTTCTAATAGGCGTTACATTAATCTGCTCAATAGTGCCTATCTCTTTTTCGCGTACAATATTCAATGCCGTAACGTAAGCCCCTATCAATGTTACTAAAATTACCAGAATGCCCGGCACAATCAGGTTTTTGTAATTCATTTTTTCATTGTACCAGTAGATATTGGTGGTAAACAGCTGCGACAGTGTGTTCTCCGATAAATCCTTATATTCGCTCTCTCTTTGCAAAAATTCACTCAGCATATTCTGAATATAGCTTGTGCCAATGCCTGCCTTTACACTGTTGATGGCATTGGCCATAATGGCAATGCTGCTCTTTTGCTGCGACATGAGGTTCTTTTCCAGATCTTTTGGAAACTCAATAATAAAATCAATCTCATCGCGCAGCATCATATATTCAGCTTCGGCTTTGGAGGCAGGATTTCCATGATTGATAAAATATTGGGAAGAGGTAAACTTTTGGATAATGCTGCGCGATACCGACGAATGGTCGTTATCTATAAAAGCAATGTGCAGCACTTTGACTTCGTAGTCGGCCGTGAAAGGAAAAAGCAGAAACTGCACCATCGGCGCTACGATTAAAATGCTCAATAGCAGAGGACTGCGAAATACCTGCAAAAACTCTTTCTTTATCAACATCAATATAATCCGCATATTACCTCCTTTTATCAATTCGAGTAAGACTTATGGTTACCAGAACTATTGCCATCCCTAACAGAATGAGCATGTAGAGCCACAGTTCGGCGAATCCAGACCCCTTTATCATCACATCCTTTATGGCTATTATAAACCATTTGGCCGGAAAAATATCAGCTAAAAGCTGGAAAAAATATGGCATATTATCTAACGGAAAAAGAAAGCCCGACAGCAGTACTGTGGGTAAAAACAGTCCCATCATGGTTACCATCATGGCTTCCAGTTGTGTTTTGACGAGCGCTGAAATCATCAATCCGAAAGAGGCCGCCGTGAACATGAATACAATGCAGAGGAAAAGCAATAAAAAAAGGCTGCCCTTGATCGGCATTTTAAACACAAGGACGCTTATAACCAATATTATAATGGTGCTGATAAAGGATAAAATCATGTAAGGGATCACTTTCCCGAAAACTACGTAGATTTTTTTGACCGGCGTAATGAGCAGCATGCGCATGGAGCCGGTCTCAACCTCGCGCGAAAGCGTTATCGAAGACATAAGTGCTGTTACAATAATCATGATAAGTGTGATAATGCCGGGCACAAACATATAGACACTGTTCATTTCGGGATTGTATTGCATTTTAGTTGCAATTTCGACCGGCGCATCACTCGAACTGTTTTCGTTAAAGTCAGCGATGAAATCATATAATACCGCTTGCATGTAATTATTGAGAATAGAAGCTACATTCAGGTCTGATACGTCGTTTATAATCTGTATATCGGCATTTTTTTCTTTGGTTAGCGAAGCCTCAAATTGAGTGGGAATAATGATGGCTATTTTCACATTTTTGTTTTTGAAATCAAAATCAATGGCTGCTTCCGATTCGGGCAGCGAAATTACTTGAAAATAGCCGGAGGAGGTAATTTTTTCAATCAATTTGATGGATTGACTGTCTTTGGAAAGATCTAAAACAGAGATTTTAGCATTGCGCAGTTCTGTACTGATAGTGAAGCCAAAAAGCAGTGTGAGCATAATGGGAATGGCCAAAACCAGAAAGAGCGATACTTTATCTCTCAAAATATGGATAAACTCTTTTCGTAAAATTGTCATCAACTCTTTCATCAGCATCAGCGGTTTACAAATTTTACAAACACATCTGCAATAGAATCAACCTGCATCTTATCTTTCAGCTCTTGCGGCGTCCCCACCAGTTTCAATTCTCCTTCCGACATGATAGAGATGCGGTTGCAATATTCGGCTTCGTCCATGTAATGAGTCGTAACAAAAATAGTAACTCCCTGTGAAGCAGTTCGATAAATGAGATTCCAAAACTCACGCCGCACAATAGGATCCACACCGCTTGTCGGCTCATCCAGAAAGACAATTTGCGGGCGATGCAGCATGGCGGTAGCAAAAGCGAGCCGCTGTTTCCAGCCTAACGGTATGGCATTCACCAGAGTTTTTGCCTTTTCAGTCATTTGCAACTCTTCCAGGCTGTTGAAAATGCGCGTGTTAAGCTCCTTGCGCGGAATGCCGTAAACAGTACCAAAAAGTTGCATGTTTTCATAGACTGTGAGATCGTTATAGAGCGAAAAACGCTGACTCATGTAACCAATATTGCGTTTTATCAATTTCGCTTCACTTTTCAGGCTATAGCCGGCAATTGTAGCTTTGCCTGAAGTGGGTTGCAGCAAGCCGCACATCATTTTCATAGCAGTAGTTTTGCCCGCCCCGTTAGCACCCAAAAAGCCGAAAATTTCCCCTTTCCTTACCTGAAAAGTGATATGGTCAACAGCAGTAAAGTGGCCAAATTTTTTTGTAAGATTTTCTACTTCAATGCTATGCATGCGCTTTTTTATTAATCAGTTCAATAAAGCAATCTTCTATGCTCGGATTTATTGCTTCCAGATTCTTATATATAATATGCTGTTCGTCAAGAAATTGAATAAATTCAGTCAACAATTCTGCCTTGTTGCCATAGAAAGCAATATGCAAATGATTGCCATAAGGATAGTAATTGCAATTGAGCCGGCATTTTTCCATAATGGCAAGCAGATGAAAAATTTCGGAGGTTTCCATGCTAAACAGTTCTCCTTCAAAATCAAGCACAATCTGTTGCGGCGTCTCAATCTTGATGATGCCGCCGTTTTGAATGAGCGCAATGCGATTGCAGCGAGAAGCCTCGTCCATGTAGGGCGTAGAAACCAACACCGTAATGTTCTGTGTTTGAATGCTGTTAAGGATGTCCCAAAACTCTTTGCGCGACACAGGATCCACTCCGGTAGTCGGTTCGTCCAAAAAAAGCAGTTCAGGCTTATGTATCAGAGCACAACAGAGTGCCAGTTTTTGTTTCATGCCGCCTGAAAGCTTGCCGGCAGGGCGTTTTTTAAATGCTGAAAGCTGATCCCACAGTGGCCGAATTAACTTCATATTTTCTTTGATGCTGCTTTTATACATCACAGCGAAAAAGCGCAGATTTTCTTCTACCGTAAGATCGGGATAGAGCGAAAAAATACCCGGTAAATAGCCTATTTTGCGGCGTATTTTAAGATAATCCTTAATCAGATCAAGCCCCAGCACCGACACTTCACCAGCGTCGGGCTTGAGTAGAGTAGCCAGGATATTGAAAATGGTGGATTTTCCTGCTCCGTCAGGCCCAACTAATCCGAACAATTCGCCTTCAGCTACCGAAAACGAAATATTCTCTATTGCCTTAATAGCACGATAGCTTTTATTAAGTTGTTTAATCTCAATAGCTTGCATGTAAAACTACTCAAATTTAACATCTCCCGGCATTCCGATTTTGGCGCTCCCGTCATTTTTAAATCCCACCTTTATGGCATAGACCAAATTTACCCGCTCTTTTTTGGTTTGTATCATCTTTGGCGTGAACTCGGCTTTTGACGAAATCCACGTAATTTGGCCGTCAAAATGCTTGCTTCCCTTGCTCGCATCTACATTCACTTTCACTTTTTGGCCATGTTTCAGTGCGGCCAACTGGTCTTCGGTTACATAAACCTGAATATACATATTGCTCAAATCGGCAATTTTGTAGAGCGGTTTGCCTTGAAATGCCAACTCGTTCGCTTCGATATACTTTTTCAGCACTGTACCGGTGATAGGTGCGCGCAGATGGCATTTGCTTAAAGCATTCTCCAATTGCAATTTTTGAAAGTACATCGCTTCCACCTCTTCCATAATAGATTGCGAAGTGATGTTCAATGTAGATTTTGTAGCCAAAATTTGACTTTTGGTAATGTTGATTTCGGCCGTCAAATC
>JAISAD010000139.1 GCA_031266895.1 Bacteroidales bacterium | reverse complement strand
ATCTGCACTACAAGCTAACGATAGCTCCGTTGCAGGGGTCGGCATTGCGCTATAAATTTGATTTTTTGTACAAAATAGCCCGAAAATACCGTGCCTTGAAAGCGACTGTCTCACTCAATGAGATTGAAATGACTTGTGCCGCTACCCTCTTTTCGGAAGGGGCTGTGGCTTACCGACTTTACAAAAAGCATGCTATTCCCTATGCAGTGATGATTCGTAACACCGACTATAATTTCTACTTTCAAAAGATGGTGCATCTTTGGCCGCTGGGGAAAAAAATACTTCGCCATGCCCAAAAGGTGATTTTTATTGCACCCTACTATCGTCAAGCTACACTTCGATTGCCGTTATTACGTTCTCTAAAAACCGAAATTGAACAAAAATCAGTACTGATTTCCAATGGGATAGATCCTTTTTGGTGTACTAATCGCTGGCAAAGAACAGCCATTTCCAATCCGCACAAAATACTCTTTGTCGGAAACTTCAACAAGGGGAAAAATGTGCCGGTGCTGGTTAAAGCATGCGCTTCTTTAAAAAAGCAATATCCTGATTTAGAACTTCATATATCAGGTGGCGGTGGGACAAATGTCAAAAAAGTAGAGGCTTTAATAGCCAAACATGAGTGGATATTTTTTTACGGGCGCATTATGGATAAAGAGAGATTAAAGCAACTTTATCGATCATGTGATATCTATGCCATGCCCTCGCATGAAACCTTTGGATTGGTCTTTATAGAAGCATTAACACAGTGTATCCCTGTGATTTATGGTAAAGATAGCGGCTTTGATTACCGTTACGAAGAGGGTAAGGTAGGTTATGCTGCAATTATTGGCAATGTACAAAACATTTCTGAAAAACTGGCCTTGGCTATTCAAAATTATTCCCAGTTAATAACTCAAATTCAACAACTTAACTTTGACTCTTATAATTGGAATACCATTGCCGCTCAATTGATTACCCAAGCCATTAATCCTGTTTCATGAAAACATGCCAACTAAAGATAGTAACTATTATTGGGGCGCGTCCTCAATTTATTAAGGCTGCAGTTGTGAGTCGCTTGATTGCACAATATGATGATATTGAAGAAATTATCGTGCATACCGGCCAACATTTTGACTCTAATATGTCCGACAGTTTTTTCAAGGAATTGTCCCTGCCACATCCTCGCTATCATTTGAATATTAACTGTTTGAATCATGGAGCCTTGACCGGTCGCATGATGGAAAAACTGGAAGAGTTGCTGTTGCAGGAACGCCCCGATTGGGTTCTGGTGTATGGAGATACTGACTCCACACTGGCTGGAGCACTCGCAGCCAAGAAGTTGCATATCAAAGTAGCACATGTGGAGGCTGGTTTGCGTTCGTTCAATATGGATATGCCTGAAGAAATTAATCGAATTTTGACTGACAGAATCAGCAATGTGCTTTTTTGCCCTACTCCTGCAGCTGTGCAAAACATTAACAAGGAAGGATTTGCCAATTTTAATGCCACGATCGTTCAAAGTGGCGATGTGATGCAAGATGCGGCTCTGTTTTATGCCCAACGGGCAAAGAAACCCGTAGCCGCATTGCCTAAAGATTTTATTCTCTGCACGGTACATCGAGCCGAAAATATTGAGAATGCCACTCGACTTAGCGCAATTTTCGATACCCTAAACAGCATTGCCCAAGAGTTGCCAATCGTGCTTCCGTTACATCCGCATACGCGACAACAATTGTCTGCCATGTATAGCCATAAACTGCATCCTTATATTTCTTTTATAAATCCTGTCGGTTATTTAGAGATGATCTGGCTATTGCAGCATTGCCAATTTGTGATGACCGACAGTGGCGGACTGCAAAAAGAGGCTTACTTTTTTCGAAAGTTCTGCCTTACCCTGCGCGAAGAAACCGAATGGACAGAATTAGTGGAAAATGGCGTTAACTTTCTTGTTGGGGCAAATCCCCTCAAAATAAAGGAAGGCGTGGCCGAAATTATCACAAAAAAATGGAAACTGTTTCAGCATGATTTATATGGTAATGCCCATGCAGCAGAGCGTATTCTGACGGAGCTGCGAAATGTCTCAGGAAAATCAATGATGGGTATGATTGATTAAAATCGTACTTTTGCACCCAAATAGTGTAAATAAGTAAATTATGAAAAAAGAGATGGCACAAAAATTCAAACTTTGGCTTTCGGAAAGCTATGACAAGGAAACACGCGCCGCATTGCAACGCTTAATTGATGAACAATCTCCTGAGTTGGAAGATGCATTTTATACTGACTTGGAGTTCGGTACAGGCGGTCTGCGCGGCATTATGGGTATCGGCACTAACCGCATGAACCGATATACGGTAGGCTTTGCTACACAAGGCATGGCCAACTATCTAAAAAAACGCTTCACAGGCGAAATTAAGGTAGTCATTGCTTACGATTCGCGTCTTAACAGCCGTTTTTTTGCTGAAATTACCGCCGATATCTTTTCGGCTAATCACATTTTTTGTTACCTTTTTGAGGATATACGACCTACGCCCGAACTGTCTTACGCAATTCGTGAACTGGGTTGTAAAGCCGGCGTGATGATTACTGCTTCACACAATCCCAAAGAGTATAATGGCTATAAAGCCTATTGGGAAGACGGCGGACAACTGGTGTTTCCCGATGATAAGAATGTGACTGCAGAGGTGAAACAGGTAACACAAGTGGAAGAAGTGCAGTGGAACCGCAATGAAAAATTAGTGAAAATCATTGGGGAAGAGATAGATGAGCACTATCTGGATCGCGTGCAATCGCTATCGCTCAATCCTGAAATCATTAAACAAAGTAATCTTTCCATTGTTTACACTCCGCTGCATGGTGCTGGAGCTAATTTAGTGCCGCAGGCATTGCGCCGTTTCGGGTTCAATAACATCCATTTTGTTAAAGAACAGATGATTCCTGACGGCATGTTTCCAACAGTAGCGTCGCCCAATCCCGAAGAGGAAACGGCTTTGGCTATGGCGTTGCAAAAGGCGAATGCTGTAAAAGCTGACCTCATACTGGCCACCGATCCTGATGCAGATCGCGTAGGAGTGGCTTATCGAACTGCGAACGGCCAATATGAACTGCTGAACGGTAATATGACAGCCTCCCTGCTGATCTATTACCTGCTGTCGCAACGGGCTATACAAAAACACTATGGCTCCGATGACTTTATAGTAAAAACTATTGTTACCACAGAGTTGCTGCGTAAAATTGCAATTGAATTTAATATAGAGTGTTACGATGTATTGACCGGTTTTAAATACATTGCCGAAATGATCAGAAAAAAAGAAAATAAAGCTACTTTTGTAGGCGGCGGAGAAGAGAGTTGTGGCTACCTTGTGGGCGATTTTGTGCGCGATAAGGATGCCGTATCGGCCTGCTGCCTGATTGCCGAAATGGCTGCTTTCTTTAAAAGTAATCACCAAAACCTGCATGAGGCATTACTCGAAATTTACAAGCAGTTCGGTTTCTATAAGCAAAAAATGATATCTGTAACTAAAAAAGGCATGGAGGGCGCTTTGGAAATCAAGAAAATTATGATTTCTTTCAGAGAAATGTTTCCAGAAGAAATTTGCGGTTCAAAGATTGTCTATTTCATCGATTATCAAACAGGCAAAATTATAAATAGAATAACAGGCAACAATACCGGAACCCAATTACCCCAATCGGATGTGCTGCAATTTATCTTGGAAGATGAAACCAAAATTACCGTTCGTCCCTCTGGCACAGAACCTAAAATCAAATTTTATGTAGAAGCGCGTGGCGAGTTGCTTTCAGATTTTCAAAAAAGCAACGATCAATTAGAGATAAAATTGAACACTATCATCAAAGAACTTTTGATGCAATAGACCTATTTGTGCAATTTAACGCAATTTGCTATATTACAGTATATTAAAATGTTTTTCGTATTTCCCTTACAAGAGAGGTTTCTTATATTGAAAAAAAGTGTATTTTTGCAGCCTGAGAAACCAGGGCTATTTTTAACATAAAATATTAAGCAAAAAAAGATATGGCAAAGAAAAATAAGGAAGCGCGTCAGCAGGTTATTTTGGAATGTACCGAGCAAAGAGCAAGCGGAGTTCCGGGAATGTCTCGCTACATTTCCACAAAAAACAGAAAAAATACACCTGAAAGATTGGAGTTGAAAAAATACAATCCCTATCTGAAACGAATGACAATTCACAAAGAAGTAAAATAGTATAAAAGCATTAAGAAATGGCAAAGAAAGTTGTTGCAACATTGAAAAGAGAGGGTGGTATTTCATACACCCGCGTAGTAAAGATGGAGCGTTCTCCCAAAACAGGGGCGTACGCCTTTAAAGAAGCCGTTGTAGAAACGGCAAACATTAAAGACTTTTTGGCTAAAAAGTAAATATTTTGTTTTCATGGTTGAAAAAAGCTGAGATGAGTTCTTATTTCGGCTTTTTTCATTTGTATTCATAAAGTATTCTAAACTCCTAAATTTTCTTATTTCGTGGCTTAAAGGACAAAAACAAAAATTGTCCCTCGTTTGATAAACATTTTTTCTGTTCATAAACTTCATTTCAAGAATTTCATGTATCTTTGCCGCCTCAATTTTTTGAGGTAGATTTATTGTAAAACGTTAATAATAAAAGAATTAACCAATGAAAAATAACATCATTTTAGCTATGACATGTTCTATCCTTCTGTTGGCTGGATGCAAAAGCCAAAACAAAACTGCCCTTTCCGAAGCAAAATCGGAACTCACATCGGGTATCCACACTGAAAATTTAGATACTACTGTAAATCCGGCAAGCGATTTCTATTTGTATGCCTGTGGTGGCTGGATCAAAAATCATCCGCTGCCCGCCGAATATTCTCGCTACGGCAGTTTTGAGCAGTTAGACCAAAGCAATTTGGACAGACTCAAAGAACTGGTAGTAGAAATTGCAGCCAAGAATCAAGAAAAAGGGACTATTCCTCAAAAAATAGCTACCCTGTACAACCTGGGCATGGATGCCACGACTATCGAAAAACAGGGAGCACAGCCTATTCAAGCCGATTTGAAAGCCATTGCCGGCCTGAAAGAGAAAGAGCAATTGACCGATATGCTGGCAAAAATGCACACTTCGGGAACTTCCCCGTTTTTCAGCCTCTTTCCTGCTGCAGACCCCGATAACAGCGCTATGAATATTGCCTGGCTGTGGCAATCGGGTTTGGGTATCGGCGACCGCGACTACTATCTTGAAAAAGACAAGCAACCTGTTCGCGAAAAGTATGTAGAATTTATGACGAAACTTTTTGCCCTCTCCGGCTACAGTAAAATGGTGGACATGGAGGGTAAAGAGGCCGATTTGGCTGCTCAAGTAATGAAACTTGAAACCGCTATGGCTCGCATATTTATGGAAAAAGAAGCTACCCGCGACGTGCATCTGCTCCACAATATTAAAACAATTGCCGATTTTCAAGCAATGCTCTCGATTATTAACGTAAACCACTATTTAAAAGGGCTGGGCGTGCAAATCGAAACACTCAATATAAGTCAACTCAGCTATTTTACTAAATTGAACGACGTGCTTTTCCTCACCGATTTCAATACTATTAAAGCCTATCTGGCATGGAATATTATGAACGATGCCTCCGGTTATTTAAGCAGCGATTTTGTAACGGCCAATTTCGACTTTTACGGCAAAACACTATCAGGTCGTCAAGAAGATAAACCACGCTGGAAAAAGGTAGTAAGTACAGTTGATGACTGTCTGGGCGAGGCTGTAGGACAGATGTACACAGAAAAATATTTTCCGAAAGAAGCCAAAGACAGAATGCTGGCGCTGGTAAAAAATGTGCAGTCAGCTATGACAGACCGCATTAAAAACAATACATGGATGCAGGATTCTACCAAAATCAAAGCATTGGATAAATTGAACGCTATCAAGGTAAAAATTGGCTATCCCGACAAATGGCGTAACTACAGCGCCCTTGCCATCGAAAACGACAGTTATTATGCCAACATTGTACGGGCAAGTAAATTTGAAAGCGCTTATCAGTTAAATAAAATCGGCAACCCGGTGGATCAGACCCTTTGGCAAATGACGCCGCAAACGGTAAATGCCTATTACGAGCCTACTATTAACGAAATCTGTTTTCCTGCAGGTATCCTGCAACCTCCTTTCTTTGATATGAATGCCGACGATGCCGTGAACTACGGCGCTATCGGGGTGGTAATTGCACACGAATTGACACATGGATTTGACGACCAAGGCAGTCAATACGATAAAAACGGCAATCTGGCACAATGGTGGACAGAACAGGATGCCGCTACATTTAAACAGCGCACGCAAGTGCTGGTTGACTATTTCAACAGCATTGAAGTATTGCCGGGCGTACATGCTAACGGTCAGTTTACTCTGGGTGAAAATATTGCCGACAATGGCGGCGTAAACATCGCTTACGATGCCATGCAAAAGGCCATTGCTGCCGGTACGGTAAAACCCGAAATGGATAAATTTTCGGCAGCGCAACGCTTTTTCATCGCCTTTGCCGGAGTTTGGGCTAACAGCATTCGCGACGAAGAGATTATCAGACGCACCAAATCCGATCCGCACTCTCTGGGCAAATGGCGTGTAAATGCTACCTTAGCGCACGTAAATACTTTCTATCAGGCTTACGGGGTGAAAAAGGGAGATAAAATGTATGTGGCACCCGACAAACGGGTAATGATCTGGTAACGAAACAAGAAACCATAACCAAGGATTTTATAGTTCTTAAGTAAGTAAAAAACGAATTATGAAGAAATTAGTGGTAATTGCTTTTGGCGGAAATGCACTGTTGCGCAGCAGGCAAAAAGGTACCTACCGTGAGCAAATTGACAATGTAGCGAAAACCTGCCAGTCGCTGACACATCTTGTAAAGCGAGGGTGTAACCTGATTATCGGACATGGCAACGGACCGCAAGTGGGCAATGTAATGCTGCAACATGAGGCAGGCAGTCAAGTGTTCGATCTACAAGCGATGCCTATGGACTTTTGCGTAGCCGAAACGCAAGGCTCTATCGGCTACATGATAGAGCAGGGAATGCATAACATACTGATACAGGAGAAAATACAAAGAAATGTGATAACGCTGGTTACGGAAGTACTGGTAGATAAGGACGACCCGATGTTTAATAATCCTACCAAGCCGGTGGGTCCCTACTATACGGAAGAAAAGGCGAAAGAGTTTGCCGAGAAGACGGGGAGTGTTTATCGAGCCGACCCAAAAGGCATTGGCTGGCGCAAGGTAGTAGCATCGCCAAAGCCAATACAGATTGCTAACATAGAAATAGTTAAAGAGCTTTCGGAAAAAGGCTACATTGTTGTAACGGCAGGTGGTGGCGGTATTCCCGTAATCAGAAAAGAAGGTTATTATTACGGAGTAGAGGCAGTGATTGATAAAGACCTGGCTTTGGCGCTTACTGCAGTACAAGTCGGTGCCGATGAATTTTACATCCTTACCGACATACCGAAAGTTTATATTAATTACAAGAAAGAGAACGAGCAGGCTATTGATAAAATGACGATAGCCGATGCGAAACGCTATTTAGCCGAAGGCCAATTTGCCGAAGGCTCCATGGCACCAAAAGTGCGGGCAGCCATCTACTTTGTAGAAAATGGTGGCCGCGAATGCATTATTACCGAAGCAGGAGAGTTGGAAAATCCAGAAGCAGGCACGCATATTATTCAAGAATAATATAATTTTCATTATTTCTAACAAAGGATACTGTTGCGCTTGAGAAAATACCCCAATATCATTTAGTCGCCGAGCAAAGAAAAATTAGTATTGTTAAACAAACATAGCTAATTAGATTGATACCGGTGTTTTTCCGTTCATCTTAAATATTTTTTCATCACATTGCATGTCTGATTAATTTTTTTGTACATTTGCCTCCATGTTTAAAAATAAAAATAATGGAGACTAAAAACGATTAATTATCTAATAATCAGCACCTAATAATTTAAGAAAAACATTAGGCTTATTCCTTTTTATTAGAAAACTCACCGTTTTAGAAAACATTTACACAGATAAGAAATAAAAAAAGCAACTCATGAAAAATAACTTATCATTTGGACTGATTATCGGCGGCTTGTCGCTAAGCATCGCCTTATTGAATATCGAAACCCCCAAAGCATCGGATTATTCGGGCAGTTTTATGCCCTCTGCAAGAGTAAATGCAAGCCAAAAGGCGGGAGACCCCCTTTTTTATCCTTCAACCTCTATTCCCCGCTCAGAGACACTACTGCTCCCTGAGCAGCCTGAGCACACCCCTGCTGCCAATGCAGCCGGCACCGCCGCTTTCGCCTATAACCTTGGCGAAGCGAGCATCTCCGGTGAAGCCGGGGTACTAAGCCAGGAGACAGAGCTAACCATCTCCGGCCTGGAGACTCGCGAACTTCCGCCGCTGGAGCAGGGCATGGTAAACGTAACGGGCGACTACGCAGCCTACCGCATGTTACCGCACGGCACACGCTTCAACAGCAACATTGACATAGTGCTGCCCTACGACACGGCGCTGCTGCCCATTGGCTACGCACCCAGCGACATTATGACTTACTACTATGACGAACTGCGCTTACAGTGGGTGCCAATACCGCGCGACACGGTGGACGAAGCAAACCGCCTCGTTTACTCGAAAGTAAACCACTTCACCGACTTTATCAATGCCGTAATCAAAAACCCCGACATGCCCGAAACGCAGGCCTACATTCCCACCAGCATCAAGGGCTTAAAGGCAGCCA
>JAISAD010000074.1 GCA_031266895.1 Bacteroidales bacterium | reverse complement strand
TGGAGTTTTATTCTCCGAGCATGGAGTTTTATTCTTCGAGCATTTAATTCAATACAAAAAGAGCCGCTTTCGGTGCTCTGTACATCGCAAACGACTCTTTGAAGGTTAAACTTGAAATTTTAAGAAACAATTTCGGAATCCGAATCAGTTTCGTTAGCTTTTTTACGTCTGCCGCGAGGGAAACGCTTTCTGAGTTCCTCATACACCGCTTTGGCACCGGGGATGTCCTGACGGGCAGCTATCTTTACGGAGCTGTAGAACACCAGCGCTGCCTGGTAGGCTTCGCTTCCGGCTACCATGGTGGTGTCGTCCAGATTTTCGCAGAGCTGCTGCGAAGCAAGGAGCACTGTCCACAGGTTGTGCGCATCGGCAAAATCGATATCGAAGTCTGCCATATTGAGGTATGGCGGAACGAGGTTGGGATTTTGCGCGGCAAACTCGTGAGCTTTCTCCACAAAGCTAAGGGTTTTCTCGCCCATTTTTAACATTGAATGCCTTTCTGCGGGCGTGAGTGCGATGGCATAAGGCGCCAGCAGGGTGTTGGCATCGCGGAAAATGATTTTTCCATTCTTGGTTCGCAGCAAATTTTTAAAAAAACGCCCAAAATAATAAAACCTTTAACGCGCAATCAAAAAAGTTGTATTTTTGCACTTTAATTATCAAATTAAACTAATCAATAATGAAAAAGACAGTAATAATACTACTTTCTGTAATGTTGAGTACGGCATTATATGCCCAGACAGACAGGACTGATCCCCAAGCGTTTGACAGCCTGTTTATAAACGTGCTGCCTGGAGCAGCAAACAATCTTTTGCCCGCAAATCTTGAAAAATCAAATTTTTGTAAGCATGAAATTAACTTTTTTTGGAGCGGTTTTGGCTCTGCCGGTCTGTTTGTAACAGATGAATTATATTATTATCTTGATTTTATCTCACCTTTCCTATTTCATGCGATAGTGCAAAATACAACTAAAACAATAAAATTAACACATAATTTGGGGGCATTTAATCTGGGTTATCAGTATCATTTTAACAAATGGCACAGTTTGGGGGTTGTTCTTTTGTGGAAGCCGCGCGTTGTCTATTTCAATTTTAATCGTGTCGAACAAGGCTGGTATCATCACGTCGCTTTGAACATTAATTATCGTGTTACCTATTTTAACAGGAAAAATATTCGATTACATTCATCTTTACATGCAGGAATAACCTATACTCATAAATCGACTAATATTTCATTAGATACTATTAACCTGTATGTGTGGGGAGTCTTAAGAACGGATCATGATCTGGTATTTCCTGCTATTCAAATTGATTTTATAGGATTTGAATATGGCGTTAAGCATGTGTTTTGCATGGATTTAGGATTTGGAACACAAGGCATTATTAAAATAGGCTATCAATACAGGTTTAACAGTTTGAAAAAATAAATTACATCAATATTAATATTTATAGTATATGAAAAAGACAGTAATAATACTACTTTGTGTAATGTTAAGTACGGCATTACATGCTCAGAAAGAAAGAACTTTTTATAAGCACGAAATTGGCGTAAGCCATGGCCTTTTACCTTCTGCCGGTATTTTTACCATAGACGAATTGCATAGTTTTTTTAATTTTCCATTTTTGCCTTACTCAAAACAGGAAGGCAGAAACGAAAGCCCTATTTTAACCTATAATTTTGGCAGTTTTAATTTTGCTTATCAGTATCATATTGCTAAAATGCACAGCATCGGTATCGGTTTTTTATGGCTTCCGCGTTATGCTGAATTTATCTATACTCCCTCTCCCCAGATAACTATGCCTGTTCAAAATAGAGGCTGGTATCATCACATATCTATCACAGTCAATTATCGTGTTACTTATTTTAACAGAAAAAATATTCGATTACATTCATCTTTACATACAGGAATAACTTATACTCATAAACCGAATAATATTTCATTAGATACTATTAACCTGTATGTGTGGGGAAGCTTAAGAACGGATCATAATCTGGTATTCCCTGCTATTCAAATTGATTTTATAGGATTTGAATATGGCGTTAAACATGTGTTTTGCATGGATTTAGGATTTGGAACACAAGGCATTATTAAAATAGGCTATCAATACAGGTTTAACAGTTTGAAAAATAAATTACATCCAAATCGCAATTAAAAACTTAACATGCATATTAAATAAAATTGTATTTTTGCGCTCTTAAACATTAATATTACAGTAGTATGAAAAAGACAAAAAAATTCTTTTTTGAAAAGGCTCAAGGAGCCTGCAAAAGGGGCACGGCTGCAGTGCTGTGTATCGTTTTAATTCTGTTATTTGCGGCGGGAAGCTGCGAGAAACCACCTGAAAAAGGCATTAAATACCACGACAATGTAGTGGGAGCAGGCCATGTTTTTCTGCGCTATTCAAGCGATTCCCTGGTGCCTTTGGAAAATGCAGAAGTTGAAGTTGAATCTGCTGTGAAACTGAATATGGGCATGGGAGGTATTGTGCCCCACCATGAAGATTATGTTACCACAAACAGGGAGGGGCAATACATTTGCCGTTTTGTGAAAAGTATTGATGGGAGTATAATGAAAGAATATAGTATGACTGTCCGAGATGAAATATACCCATCAATAGCTCCGGAAGGATACATATTTAGAAATTTACACGGAGTATCATGTACAGTAGAGGAGGTTACTCACAGTACGGGTATTATTTTTCTTGATACCCTGTTTTATGAATTACGTGAATTCAATTAAAATAATCAAAACAAAGTAAATAAAATCAATAAAAATGAAAAAGACAGTAATAATACTACTTTATGTAATGTTAAGCCAGGCATTACATGCTCAGAAAGAACGAACTTACACCCAAATGTTCGACAGCCTGTTGATAAATGTGCAGCAAACAGACGCCTCCACAGGCATACTCTATGACAGAGTGGTGTCTTTTGCCGGACTGCACCATCTCAATGCTACAGACACGGTAACCGCCGGCCTCTTTATTCAGGCATACAGCGAGCTGTACAGGGCAGCCTTTATGGCTTCGGCACGATTACCCTTTTCGGTAGAAGATCTGGAAAAGCAGGCGCAGCCGGAGCCCAATATTGTGAATATAGGTCTGCTGCACTACCGCTTCAATGTAATTGACAGCGCGGTAGCTGTACAAAAGCTCTATTTTGATGCGGACAGCATTTTGCAGGAAAACAAAGCAGTTACCGCATCGCTCTACAGGGAACAGGCTGTTTTTATAGCGGCGCCATTAGCCGGCACCCTGCTTGACTCGCTTCTCATATTCCGGTTCGACAGCCAGCTTCAGTTTGATAATACCGGCAATCCCATAGTGCAGTTGGAGGCTGATTTTGGAGACGGAAACGGATTACAGCCTGTAAGGCCCGGCACCGATATTCAGGTACAGTATGCTCATGCCGGAACTTATGCCCTGCGCTTTGTGGCCACCCTGAGCAGCGGACTGCAAATGACTGCCCGTGCCAAAGTTAACTACAAGGGAAGTGAGGAAAATGATATTAACTATGCTTTAGTAGAATCAAAGCCCATATATTCCATCATTACTCCGCCCAATTCCTACGAAGGGGGCAATTTTGCGCAAAGCGAAGGCACAATGTGGACCTATTATGCCCATGTGGACGAAACCCTGCAAAAGCCGATATTGCGAAAGCCAATACTGATTGCAGATGGCTTTGACCCGGGCAATGTGCGTACATTTGACAGTTATAGAGGAACGGATCCTTCAGGAAAAAGCATTTGGAATCTGCTTGCATATAACAATAATACTGACCATATTGGGACACAATTAAGAGATTTAGGCTACGACCTGGTCATACTGGATTTTCCTGACGGGGGCGGCTATATAGAGCGCAATGCCATGATTTGCATTCAGGCCATTAATGATATTAACACTCAGCTGCAGGCCAATGGCAGCAAGGAGCAAATTGTAATAGTAGGCCCCAGCATGGGCGGACAGATTACCCGCTACGCCCTGGCCTATATGGAACAGCATCCCGATGACTGGCGCACCAATAACGGCAGGCACAATTGCCGGCTTTGGATAAGCTACGACTCGCCGCACCAGGGCGCCAACATCTCGCTGGGCGGACAAGCCTTTATGCACTTTTTTGGCTCTATCGGAGAGCTAGGAGATGCTTCCAAAGTTTGGAATGGTACTATTAACTGCCCTGCTGCCAAACAGATGCTGATAAAGCAGTATATATGGCTTCATCCATGATAGAACAGATCACCCCCTTTAAAACCTGCACACTCAACCTGCCTTCTGCCTTTGGCGCTCATCCCTACTATGTGCACTATTATCAAAGCCTGCGCAGTTTGGGCTATCCTCAAAATCTGCGTAAAATAGCCGTAGCCAACGGCAGCCTGACAGGAAGCTCAAATCTGTCGGGATGTGCCGAAGCCATAGAGTTGGATTCAAGATTCAATATAAGAGTTTCAAAAATACAGCTGTTTCCCTCGCAGGGAACCTGTGAAATTTTTTATGGCATGTTTTCTCCTTCTCAACCTGCTTATGTATTTGGAAAGAGAACCAGAATGTGGATCATGGCAGATGCCGGTACTCATTGCAGCATAGATGCGGCGCCGGGCGGCACCTACAATACTTTTGAACAAATTAGAGAAGCAGCAAAGAAAGCGTCTGACCTTATTAAAGCTATTGACATGACTAATGCCAGCCACAGTTTTATGCCCGTCACCAGCACCCTCGATATTAGCGGCAATATGAACTACTGCACCAATATATCGGGCATGAATCTGGCAGCATTGGGCAAAACGCCGTTTCAGAGCTATTGCGGGTCGGGCAGCTCGGCCAATATGGAGCATGTGAGCTTTAACGACCATATTGTAACCTACCTCATCAACGAAGTCGAAACCTACATCACAGGCGAAAAAGAGATGTCTCTGTGCGCAACAGGCACTTTTACCCTGCATCTGCCTGCCAACAGAGTGAATAACACCTCCATACAGTGGACATGCTCCGGCTTGGAAATAGTATCGGGACAGGGCACGCCCACCGTGCAGGTGAGAGCCATAACTGAGGGGCAGGTATGGATAAAAGCCACCCCGTCGAACTTAAGCTACAATCAGGAGGTGAAGTTTGACGTCACAGTATCCGGCAACCCCGCCCTGCCGCCCCTGCCCTCTGACTTCGACATCAACAACGACGAACATGTAATCTGGAATACGCCCGTTACCCTCGACAGGGAGCTGAATATCCGCTGGAACAGCGAACTGAAAATAACAGCCCCCGTTTACTGCACACCCGGCGCCGACATCCGCGTGCAGGGCGGCGGCCGTCTCATCATAGACGGCGGCACGCTCACCAGTGGCTGCAACGGAGTAATGTGGCCGGGAATTAAAGTACTGGGCAACAGCAGCAAGGCTCAGACCGAATTAGGCGTGCAGGGGTGGCTGCAAATCGGCAACAGCTCCACCATTGAGCATGCCGTATGCGCCATTCGCAACTATGCCCTTTTGTCCAATGGCTCCGCCGACCTCGGCACCACCGGTGGCAATATCTCCGTGAGCAGCACCCGCTTTATCGACAATGCCCAAATGGTATCGCTCGCCCCCTACACCCGCAGCGGCAACAGAGCCACCTCATTCACCGACTGCACCTTCGAGATTACACCCAGCTATGATTTCGACCATGCTGTAAGCAGTTATATGGTGGATATAAAGGATCTTAAAATGGTCTATTTTATCAAGTGCGATTTCAACTATCCCTGCGATGCAGCCTCCACCTTTCCTCCGGGCGATGTCGGCAATGAGCAGCTGCTTTTGCCCTGGATTACAGCCATTCGTGCCATTAATACGCAGCTCACTGTAAAGGGGCGCGAACTTTGCCCCGCACCTGTTGTGCTCGGCTGCAACAGCTACGACAATGGCACATTCACCGGCTTTGAAACCGCCATAGAGGCCTGGTACACCGGCAACACCGGAGGCACCGGCCAGCTCAAGATAGACCACATCAATTTTGACCACAATAACCAGGGCGTCATAATACACGGCTATCCTAATTTTTCCGTTACCAATTCTGACTTCAACATCGGCTGGGGCAGATATTTGTACCCCAGATGGGGAGCGGTGGGAATAGCCACGGAATCTACTCCCATTTTCGACCTGTACGAGAATAGCTTTACCGGCAATATGTATAATGCCACCGGAATCCACATTATCAACAGCCGTACCGTCAACAGTTGCAGCTACAGAAACATCTTTAACAATTTGACTGTAGCGCAGCATTTTACAGGGTATAACCGAGTACTTAACGGCACAACCGGCCCTAATGAAGGGCTGCGCTACTCCTGCAATGTAAACACCGGCAACCGGGAGTATGATATACTGGTGGACACTGTTTTTTCAAAGTTCACCGCTATACTTTTACCCTTTTCGCTGGCAGATCTGAGATTTGACAAGCACAGATTTTCGACAGCCTTCGGTCAGGGAGTGGCCTATCATCAAGCCGCCGGCAATTCCAATGCACTAGCTGCCGGCAATCAGTTTTCCGCCGGAGCCACCTGGCACATCGCCGATTATGCTTATGCCCAGGAATATGCAGGAAGCACCCAGGCCAGCGAAATGCCGGCTCGCACTGTTAATATCAGAACCTGTCAGGCTAACCCCAGAACCTGCCCCAGCATGAACAGCGTTGATATATGGCATGAACACATTAATTTTGAAAATCTATCCATAGGCGACATAATCCCTGACGGCATCATTAATCCCTCCGACAACCGCACCCTGGAACCGGCATATCACCATTTCAGGAACAGCACCAACACCCTGCAGTACCTCTATAACCAGCACATGAACAGCGACAATACCGAGGCGCTGCTGGATGCCGTGCAGGGCGAATGGAAAGATGACGTATGGAAAATGCGTCAGGAACTGATTGAGAAATCTCCGTTTGTAGATGAAAAGGTATTGCGGGAAATAGCAGAGCAAAACCTGCTGCCGCAGGCGCTGCTGCTGGAGATATGCCTGGCCAATCCCGATGCCACCAAAAATCCCGACTTTATCTACTTCCTGCAGTATAAAATCAAAAAT
>JAISAD010000067.1 GCA_031266895.1 Bacteroidales bacterium | reverse complement strand
CAGATGTAAACGCAACCAACAATTATGGACAATCGACACCTTATTTTAGCCAAAAATAAATATCAGGCAATACCCTATGATTTGGCAAAGATGGATGGCCATAACGATATCGCAGCATTTTTAAGAGATGCCGGCCTTCATGCTGCCAACCCCGTTGATCTGGCTACACTTTTACATTTTGAAGATCGTGCATCCGAATCTTTGCATTTTTTCGCTGCTAGGGGTAACTTGGAAGAAGCAAAGCGCCTAGTGGAAAAAGATCCGGTAAGTGTTTTTGCCCAAAATTCCTACGGAGAAACCCCCTACGATTGGGCAAAGGGAACCGGTCACGATGACATTGCAGCGCTTTTACTTGATGTTAGTCTTCGTACTCCAAAACCGAAAGACAGGGAAAGCGAAGATTATTCCGATTATGAGGAGGAAGAGAGCTCTAACGAAAAAGGAAATGTAAATTAAGATCAAGGCGAAAGAATTCCCCAGGGATATGACCATATTTTAAGTCAACCGTAGATAGAAATGGCCAACGTCGTATTAGGACAATGCATATAATTTTTCCCAGATATTCCGAGTATCCCCAATGGGAAATATCATCTCCGCGGACGAACGTAAGGATTTTCTCTTTTTTCTTTGCCAATCGTCGTTAGCCACCCATGGCCAGGAATAACCTGCGTCTCGTCAGGAAGAAAATATAGCTTTTCACGAATATTCCTAAATAAAGTGTGTTTATTGCCTCCCGGGAAATCGGAACGCCCAACCGTTCCAGCAAAAAGGGTATCGCCAACAAAACAAACACCAAAATCTTTGAAGTAATACGCCACTCCACCCTTAACATGCCCCGCAATCCATAGCGCCTGAACCGATAATTCGCCAATTGTAAAATGTATCCCATCGGCTAAAATGTGATCAATTTTACAAGATTCTATCAAAAAATCTATCGGTAACAGTAGCTCCGCATGCTCCACATGCTCGATAAAAGGAACATCGAGTGCATAGGCATATACTTCGAGTCCCCTTTCGCGGAAAATTGATGCATCACCAATGTGATCCCAGTGATAATGCGTGATGAGTAATGCTTTCAATTGAATCTTTTTTTTTGTGGCAATGGAAAAGATCGTCTCCGCAGATTCAGGTGGGGCATCAATAACGAATCCTTGTCCTTGCTGAACGATAAGTCCAACGTTTGTCCGTAAAGGCCCCAAGGGATATACGTCTATCGTAGTGCCCAACTGATTGTAAATATTCACCTTCCCTGAAAATATGAATCGAAGATTACCATTCAAGTTTGTTTTTTGGAAAATAATTTTAAAGCCAGCAAATATTATATTAATACAACATTGACGATTTAATAATTACACATAGTATTATGTAAACATTCAACGCATGTTGCGTTAAATGCAAAGAGAAAGGTTTAATATGAATAAAAATTTTGAAACAAAAAATAAATTTTTGAAAAATATTGCACTCGGGAGTTTTCTATTGGGCAGTTTCGCGGGTACATCCTCCCAACTTCAGGCGGATCCCATTCACAGTAAATCATTCCGTGGCGATGCAATAGCGGTACAACAGTTGCTTAACAGTGGCGTTGATCCAAATAAAAAAAATACCTCCGGAGAAGCACCACTACATTTGGCAAGTACTCCAGAAGTGATTAACCTACTGTGCGATAAGGGAGCCAATCCCAACATAGCTAATTCATTGGGTAATACGCCATTGCATAGTGCCCTAATCCGCCTCTGCTACCATGAAAATGTGGGAGGGTCAGAGATGCTCAAAGCCGCTGCAATTGCCGAAAAACTAAAAAAACAATTAGATTGCATACAACAATTACTACGAAGAGGCGCTAACAAAGATACACCAAACAATACCGGCTATTCTCCTAGTTTCATTGTAACCCAAGTGATTACAAGCGGTAGGTTTTGTGATGGCCAAAAGGACACCCCAATAAGCGCCGGTGTGCACCAAGCATATAATAAAGTCCAGCAACTATTCTCGCAAGTTCGAACTAAATCACTTCATGATGCGGTAGCAGAAGATGACATAGCAGAAGTACGTCGGCTACTTGATGTGGGCGCAGATCCCAATGAAATAGATGAGCTTGGATTTACACCATTACAGCATGCAAACACCCCTGAAACCGTTGATCTACTGTGCAACAAAGGAGCTAATATCAACGGCCTCGATCGATGGAGCAACAGCACGCCACTACGTATAGCCGTATCTAACGCCTATCCGAATTTAGAAGTCATAAAACAATTGTTGCGAAAAGGCGCTAAAATAGACATAAAAGATAAAAGAGGTAAGACCCCTGTAGAGGCTGTAAAAATCGCAATAAAAGGTGGTATAGTTGACAACGGATCTGCTTCAACACTCATAGGGGACGATGCGCGCTTAGCATATGCTGAAGTTTTGACACTATTCTTCTTACCCCAACATCTCTGGTAGTAGAAACCGAATCCCAATAATTAGAAAAAAAGTGAAAGCACTTCCCTTAAGGAGGTGCTTTTCTGGCTCTGCAATTTACACATTGGTTTGTTTCCTGAAAATTTTCAGGGAAATAATTTCAGGTTTTATAAATATTACATTAATATAATATTGACGATTTAATAATTACACATAGTGTTATGTAAATATTCAACGCATATTGCGTTAAATGCAAAAATGAAAGGTTTAATATGAATAAAAATCATGATACAAAAAATAAATTCTTGAAAAATATTGCACTCGGAAGCTTCCTATTGGGCAGCTTCGCGGGTATATCTTCCCAACTTCAGGCAGCTGGTCCGCTCCATAAGGCAACAGCGCGTGGCAACACGGCAGAAATGCGTCGGCTACTCGACGCAGGCGCAGACCCCAATGGAATAGATAGGCTTGGAGGTAAGCCATTGCATTATGCATCCACCCCTGAAACCGTTGATTTACTGTGCAGCAGAGGAGCCAACATCAACGGCCTCGATCGAAAAGGCAACAGTACGCCACTACGTATAGCCGTATCTTCCAAATGTCCGAATTTAGAACTCATAAAACAATTGTTGCGAAAAGGCGCTAACAAAAATATAGAAGATGTGACAGGTACAACCCCCATAATCGCTGTACAAACCGCAATGGAAGGCGGTATAGTTAACAGCGGCTTATATACTTCAACACCCATAGGGGACGATGCGCGCCGAACATATGCCGAAGTTCTGAAACTATTCTTCTTACCCCAACATCTGTGGCAGTAGAAACCGAATCCCAATAATTAAGAAAAAAAGTGAAAGCACTTCTCATAAGGAGGTGCTTTTTTAGCTCTGCAATTTACACATTGGTTTATTTCCTGAAAATTTTCATGAAAATAATTTCAGGTTTTATAAATATTACATTAATATAGTATTGACGATTTAATAATTACACATAGCATTATGTAAACATTCAACGCATGTTGCGTTAAATGCAAAAAAGAAAGGTTTAATATGAATAAAAATTATGATACAAAAAGTAAATTCTTGAAAAATATTGCACTCGGGAGCTTCTTACTGGGCAGCTTCGCGGGCACATCTTCCCAACTTCAGGCGGATCCCATTCACAGCAAATCATTCCGTGGCGATGTAATAGCGGTACAACAGCTGCTTAACAGTGGCGTTGATCCAAATAAAAAAAATACCTCCGGAGAAGCACCACTACATTTGGCAAGTACCCCAGAGGTAATTGATCTACTGTGCAACAATGGAGCCAATCCCAATATAACGAATCCATTGGGTAATACTCCGTTGCATCTCGCTATACGTGCCGTTCGAGAGACAGATACTCAACTGCGACGACAACACTTACAAGAACTGCTATCACGCATGGAACAATTGCTGCGAAGAGGCGCTAACAAAGATAAACCAAACAATGCCGGCTATTCCCCTGCGTCAATTGTAACTCAAATAATTCGAACTAATCGTTTGTCTGATGGTCAAGTGACCTTGACAATAAACGACAGCGTACGTCAAGCATATCTTGAAGTCGAGAAGTTATTCTCACAAGTTCGAACTAAATCACTCCATAATGCGGTAGCAGAAGATGACATAGCAGAAGTACGTCGGCTACTTGATGCGGGCGCAGACCCCAATGGAATAGATAAGCACGGAGCTATGCCATTGCATTATGCGGACAACCCTGAAATCATTGATCTACTGTGCAGCAAAGGAGCCAATATCAACGGCCCCAATCAAAAGGGCGACATACCACTACATTCGGCCGTATCTGCTAACTATCCAAATTTAGAATACATAAAACAATTGTTGCGAAAAGGTGCCGACATAAGTATAGCGAATCGAAAAGGCGATACTCCATTGTCGATGGTACAACAAGCAATCAAATTGGGTACTGTAGTTAACGATTACCGACCTGGCACCTTCATCTCCATAGAGGACGATGCGCGCTTAGCATATGCTGAAGTTTTGAAACTATTCTTCTTACCCCCATCTCTCTGGTAGTAGAAACCGAATCCCAATAACTAGAAAAAAGTGAAAGCACTTCCCATAAGGAGGTGCTTTTTGGGCTCTGCAATTTACACATTGGTCTATTTCCTGAAAATTTTCCGGAAAATAATTTCGGATTCTATAAATACTATATCGATAAAGTATTGACAACTTAACAATTCCGCCTAATGCCATACAAATATTTAACATATATTGCGTTAAATGCAAAAAGAAAGGTTTAATATGAACAAAAATTATAATACAAAAAATAAATTCTTGAAAAGTATTGCACTCGGAAGCTTCCTATTGGGCAGTTTCGCGGCTACATCTTCCCAACTCCAGGCGGGTCCGCTTCATGAGGCAGTATTCTCTGGCAGCATGACTGAAACGCATCGATTACTTCGGGCCGGCGAAAACCCAAATGAAACCGACAAATATGGATACCTGCCATTGCAGTACGCAGCTACCCCAGAGATGACTGACCTACTGCTCAACGGAAGAGCTGATATTAATATGCCCAATGCATGGGGTGATACAACATTGCGTCGCGCCGTATCCACCCACTACCCAAATTTGGCACATATAAAACAATTGCTACAAAGAGGTGCCAAAAAAGAC
>JAISAD010000036.1 GCA_031266895.1 Bacteroidales bacterium | reverse complement strand
GGATTCCGCTTCCGCAACGCGACAAAGATAAAGAATTTTTAATGCCTGTTGAAGATGTATTCTCTATCACCGGACGTGGTACCGTTGCTACCGGTAGAATTGAAACCGGCGTTATCAATACCGGCGATGCTGTTGATATTATTGGCATGGGCGCTGAAAAATTGAAATCGGTTGTTACCGGTGTGGAAATGTTCCGCAAAATTCTGGATACAGGCGAAGCCGGCGATAACGTTGGTCTTTTGTTGCGCGGTATCGACAAGGAGGAGATTCGTCGTGGTATGGTAATCGCAAAACCAGGCTCTATTAAGCCGCACAAAGAATTTAAAGCTGAGGTTTATATCCTGAAGAAAGAAGAAGGCGGTCGCCACACTCCATTTCACAATAAATATCGTCCTCAGTTCTATTTCCGCACAACAGATGTCACCGGAGAGGTTATTCTTCCCGATGGTGTAGAGATGGTAATGCCAGGCGACAATTTAACCATTACGGTGAAATTGTTATCCGAAATTGCTATTAACCTTAATCTCCGTTTTGCTATCCGTGAAGGAGGCAGAACTGTTGGTGCAGGTCAAGTAACCGAAATTTTAGATTAATATTTTGTTTAACATGTATGTTAGCGGTTAGCAGTAATCGCTAACATAGGGGAATAGTTTAAGGGCAGAATAGTGGTCTCCAAAACCATTGATGGGAGTTCGAATCTCTCTTCCCCTGCTACAAAAGGCCGCAAGGCATTTTTTTTTGCAGAATGGTCGCGCGCTGTAATCCTGTTTTTTATTGCGACAGCATCAGTCGCACGCTGATGCCACAATCCAGATTGGAGTTCTGATAAGAGTTTACGTACGGACGGTTGATGGCGTGATTGTAATAGAGCCGCAATCCTACCATGCGACTGATTTGATAGTCGGCATTGAAATCAATGGTGATGGCGAGCTGGCCGGAAGAAACCAAACGGTCAAATTCGTCCACTTTGCGCAATGTAGTGATATTGTCTCGAATGCCAAATCCTGCAGTGAGATTTAAATCGCTGACAATCTGACGTTTCATGCCTGAAAAAACAAAGCCGATTTTGATATCTTTAAAACTGTAGCCGGCACGTACCACCAACTCCTTGGAAGAGGTTTCGGTAATCTGATTATTAACAAAACTGAGAGCAAGGTTGCGAGTCATTTTAAAGTCCACCTTGATCATCAAACTGTTTTTAAGAGTCATTTCAAGACCTATTAGCGGATTGAATTGTTCATTTATAGATACTTGTCCAATGGTATAGGTCGGAATAAAATTGCCCATATTGTTGCGTGCGCTTGGCATCCCATTGATTTCGCTGTAATTGAGGTCTGAGGTATAGTTGCCGACAGTGTAAGTACAGGAATAGACGTGGTTGAGGGTTAAACTTTGAAAATATTTATTCACTCCTTTTAACTTTGTGAATCCATTGTAAGCAAGTCGCCAGTTGGGCAGCGGAATTTTCAGAAATGGCGATGAAACATTGATTTTGTTAATATTGCGATGCCCGTATGCGGCCAGGAAGGCTGCCGAGAGCACATCCTGCTGCACGCCGCCGTATCCGTCAGGGTAGCCGGTATTGGGGTTAGTACGACCCGAACTGTTGGAGTTTTGATGCGCTAAGCGGGTGGCAATTTTGGAGCGGGCAGAAGAAAACTCCTTGAAGATGTCGGTACCGTTTTTGAAGAATGATCCTAACGCAATGTAGGAAGAGGTAAAAGTGCCATTGAATTGTGGAGAGTAGTGATGCAACTCGCCGGCGGCATCGGCACGAAAATATTCGGTAAAATCTTTGGTGGTGTTTTGCATGGCGGTTACGTCAATGCGTACATCATTAAATGGTTCTATAGAAACTCGAAATGAGATATTGCGCTGCATTCTCTCTTGATAAGCCGTGTTGAGTAGCGTATCTTTGGTAATCCAGTTTCCGGAGGCTGCCATTCTTCTAATGTCGGGCTGGCCGCCAAACACATAGAGAAATCCGGGCGAAGCCGTTTGAAAATTAATGCCGAACAAATCGGGTTCATGAAGATAGCCCGGCAGCGTAGAGCCGTGCCCTTCAGTATAGGTCAAAGAGGCGTTACGCACCATCATCAGGAAACGCAGCGTACCATTCAGGATAAGGCGCCCTATCGCTGCTCTTTTTTCTTTTATACTGTCTTTGGCCGTTTTTTCTTTTGTATCTTGTGGATTTGTAGCCGGTTTTCCTCCGACTTTAGCAGGTGTCGGTCTTTTTTGATTTAATCGATTCATGCCCTGATTTACCTTTTTCAGGTAAGGTATATTGTTATAAAGCGTTACAAAATTGACCGTTGCCGTTCCGTTAATGGTATTGCTGTTGCTGATGGTATTGCCCAGATAGGCTAATGACAGCGCTGAAGCAGCATAGTTGTAAGTTCCCGTATATCCGGCATTTGCTGTAACCCAATTGAATAATGGAATTTTGTTCAGCGGCAGCATGTAGGTAATATTCACTCGCTGGTTAAAGACAGTAGTACGACCTCCATTGCCAAAGGATTTCCATACGGAATCGCGCTCGGAGCGTGTGTCAATCAGGCCCTGCGGCTCGTCAATGCGGGCGGAAGCCTGCGCCTGATATTCAAATTTCAAGCCCTGTGTCAAATCCCAGTTAAATGAATAGGTTCTGTTCCAATCGAAACTTTTTACAAAACTGGTATCAATAATAATATTTCCCTGACTTTTGGGTCGATATTTGAATGTATTCAGACTTCGATTCAGAGTGGTCCTGATAATCAGCGACTTTGGCATCGGGGTAAAATTCAAGTCTCTGAAAATCTGCAGCCATTTAGACCCCAGTCCTTTAATTTTTGACAAGGGTCTGTAATTTTTCGGATTGTGGTTAAATGTATAGCCAATTTGTCCTTCGTGAATAAATTCATTATCGAACTCCACATCCACATCCCGCTTTTTTGTTTCGGAATAGGAGTACGAAAAGTCAAGATTTTCGACATCCCAGGGTCTGAATTTTACCGGTTTATCCAGGTTGCGTTCTTTACGCACATTCATGATGTTGACATTCTGCCGCTGTATCATATTGGTAGTCATGTGCCGGATAGAGTCGCGTTCTGATTTGGTGTTGTAGGTTTTCAGGTCTTCTTTAAACTTCACATCAGGGTTAAGAGGGTTATATTGAGGCAATTCCATATTCAGTGAATAATCATAGTGAATAGGCATTTTGATATTCCATTTTTCAGGGAAAAGCACCTTGCCGCCATCGATATTGGTGGCCACGTCAATAGAGTAGCGCGTCTCTTTCTGCCTATTGGCAATAGTAGATTCGAGTGTCCCGAAGCCGGGTGTGGAGTAGCTGGTTGAAAATGATACGTCGCCGATATCGGCCAAATTCAATCGCATCTGTCCCATGGCAGCAAATCCCGATTTTTCATCAAAGTCGTTAAGACACAATTCATTCAACCAAACTTCCACCGATTTGGGATTCATGTCATCGCCATCATCGCGACTCTGTTTTTTTGGGTTTCTTACTCCAATCATAATAGTGCTCACTTCGGCCAGATTGGGCATTCCCACTACGGTGATTTTGTCGCCATTAAGCAACTTGTATATGTAATGCTCCTGATTATTGGGATGCTGCCCGCGTCTTACCGCTATATTGCGACGCTGTTTAATATTGACGAGGCTGTCCAAAACAATATTCATGCGATTAGCTTCCGGCCATATTCGGGTAGAGTCTATGCCCACATTCCAGGGAGTAATATCTACCGGAATTTCATATTCGTAGTAGTTATCAGTAAAGTCCGAACCTAAACGTATGAACACGGCAATATCGTTCTTCTTCAGTTCCCCCGAAGTGTTCAAATCTTCGGCGTGGATAAACATTTGCAGGCGTTTGTAACGCCGCAAGTCATAGTTTACATTTTTATAGATAGCGCGAGCGTCTCCATCGTTCAATTTGTCAATTTTCAAAGTAAGCGACTGCTCATTAATTTTATAAGACTGCGACATCCCCACCATTGTTTCGCGTTTAACTCCCGGCGGCAGCACGTAAGGGACAGGCATGCGGTTAGAGTTTTCTTCATAGTTTATTGTAGCTACCGAAAATTGTGTTTCTTCTCCCTCTCCCGACAAATAGGGGCCGGATTCGTAGAGATCGAGATTGTAGGTGCGCCAGTCGCTGCGTACCAGCTCAAAAGTGGCTAAACGACAAACAACAGGCTCGCTGAAATCTTTCATAAAGACCCGAAGAAAGCGGATAGAGTTAAATCCTGTAATATTGCCTATAACCTTGTCAGGGTGTTTTAGCGGAATGCGAAACTGATACCACTTGGTCATGGGGCGTGAGCCATCGGGTTGTACACCCGGTACCGCTTCATACATATCGTTGATGTAATTTTGTCCCACTACCATAGAGGAGGGTTTTAAATCAATAACATATTGATAATATTTTTCATCTTCACTCAATGTATTATCATTATTAACATCTTCCACGTTAGGCTGATTGGTAGATCCTGTAGGATATCTTTCGGGGCTTTGCTGGTCGGTAGGCGAATTACCCTCGGGGTTATTGTATTTTTTATAACGTTCCAGCACTTTCATATCAGCGTTATCGTAATCGCTTCCTCTGAAATAGTGATAGTTGTCTGAAGAGGGATCTTCTGTTGCATTGAGATAGGCTGCCGACTGTGGCCCATGCAAAGCGGAAAGCATGGTAAGATAGCCGTCAAAATATTCGCGCTCTCGATTATCCTGCAAACCGTCAAACCCTACATCCTGATACTGCCGCGTATCGGGATCAGGGTCAAAGCCATTCACCAGCTTTTGCAGAGTAGGCACACGTCCCCAAACTGTCCACTCTATCTGGCTATCGCTGCCGTCTGCAGGCAACCCGTTTTCAAAAGATTTTTTACCGTCACGTAAAATATCTTCCGAAATATCTCCTAAATTGAGGTACAATTTACCACCTGCGTGGTTTGGATTTTCAATAAAGGGATCCATCATCCAAAATTCGATATATTCGTAATTGGAAGATTCAAAGTCTGTATAGTCCATTTTGCGCATAATACCACCCCAACGCGTATTGGGGTCTTTCAACGAGCCGTCTGCATTTGTGCCACGCGAAAAGCCTTCTGCACCGGCTACATCATAGTTGTAGGGACCTTTTTCACTGGGATAGAAAGCAAAATTTAATACCGACATGCTTGGCATCAAAGAGGCATTTTCCACTTGTTTGTAAGGAAAAAGTTCTGTTTCATATACAGAACGAGCATAAGGCCTGGAGAGGTCGGCTTTCGACAGGTTCGATGGCGTAGCATTATCGTCTCTGTAAAAGATGGGGTCAATGACATACCACGCTAATTTGGCGCGATTGTAGCCATAGGCCAACTGGCGACGCGCGGGGTCGGAAGAGGACATAGGGCGTGCTTCGGGGAAGAGATCGATCTGTCCCTGTGGCGTAGAGGCCATCACCCAGCTTCCAATATTGCGCAAATCGACCGAAGATTTGGCCGATTCAAAGTCATCAATATAGGTAGTCCCCTGTTTTCCGATGGAACGGGAATGGCCGGGGACAAAGTGTGCAAATTCAGCATTGATTTGAAAATTAGATTCGGCCGTGGTGCTGTGAAACGGCAGCCAGTCCACCAGTTTGGTTACAAACGGCACTCTGGTTTTGTAGGCTAAATTCATTCCCCAGATAAAGTTGTTAATCGGTTCTTCTCCATAATCAACTTTTTCCGTGATTGGTCTTTCGCTCAAATTGAGCAGGGTAGCGCCCACCGTAAAATCGTTGGAGAACAGATAATCCAGATTAAGGCCAAACATCGTCTTTTTATTCATCATATCATTTCTATTCTCCAAAGAGATAGAGATGGGAGTGCCCGATTTTAATATGCTTTCGTCAATAATGGTAACTGACCCTGCGCTGTAATTTACGGTGTATTGTACATTTTCCTGCAAAGTAATGCCGCCTGCAGTAACTTTTACCGATCCTTCGGGTACGTTAAAGGCGCCCAAATAATACTCTGCTCCATACGAAGATTTGAAACTGCCTTCCAAAAAGTATTTGTTTTTATTGGTAATCTGTTGCGCCATCGCTTTGGTCATGGTATAGAGCGAATCAAATGCATATTTGTCGGCCACTGCCGGTTCGGTCAGCATTGCCCTCAAATCCTTTCCAAAAGGTTCTATCGTAGGAAAATAGATGCGGCCGGTGCGCGAATCAATTGTACCCCCATTAATTGATGCACCATCAATATAGTCAAAAATTCCATCAGGATTAGGATCTTGCTGCTGATTAAGCCGGTCTAAGCCCATCAGGCGAATAAGCGGAATCCCCTTTTGCGAGCCGGTATTAAAAAAACCGTTAGCAATTCCCTCTTCGTCACCGGTAAAGAGAATGTTCAGCCTGAATTTTTCGGAAGATAATTGATAGGTATTCAGGTTATAGACATTTTTCATCATCAATTTCCATAATGACGATTTGGTATCAAGATTGGTACTCTTTAACAATTTAGCTCTCAAACAGTTGGGGGATTGTACTTCGTTGGAAAATTCCCCTACCTGATACACTTTATTGTCGCCGATAACCGAATATTGAAAAGCTACGGCCAGCACTTGATCGGCGGGCAAAGCCGTATTAAGCGAAATAAAGCCCAATTTGCTGTTAAAAGAGTATTCCGAAGGCAAGAGCAGTCGGGCATTTTCTACCTTTTCATAGTCTTTACCTGCTACCATGCCCAAATTGCGCAAGTTGTTACTTACAGCGCTGATATTTCTGATGAGGCCGTTTTGAAGGGTATCGTAATTATCTTGTGGTAATTCGCCTCGATTGGAAAACATGGGAAAATTGGATCCGTTTTCTGCCAAATCCGTAAATGCCACTATGTTGCGATTCTCAGTAGTGGCAGCGCCAATGGTGGTACGCCACACTTCGATTTTGGTAATTACAATGGGCGAACTCACAAGCGGCAATGTGGATAAATATTGATTATAATGGTTTCTAAAGAACTGACTGATAAAGAAATGTCGATTGTCTTCGTACTCATCGGCTTTAAAATAGAATTGATTTTCCTGTGCGCCGCTGCTTACCGTAATAGTCTGTTTTTCGGCATTTTGTTGCGAAGCTACTGCTGTAATCAGCAGTTTTCCGAATTTAAGTTGGGTTTTTAAACCGAAAAGGCTCTGGCTACCGGTAATTAGCGAACTGTTGAGCGGCAACGTAACATCTCCAAATTCAATAAGTTGAATAATATCGTCCTCTTTCCCTTCATATTTCAACTTCATTTTATTATCAAAATTGAAATTGGATTCGGTATTATAATTGAGATTAAATTCAATTTTATCCCCAATCTTGGCCAACAGGTTCAACTGTATTTTTTCATCAAAATTAAAGTTAGTAGAGCGCCGTTGTTTCACGGGCAGCGTGTAATTATTGTTTCTGCGGTGCACAATACCAAATATCAATTCAGCATTTCCTGATGGACGAATATCAATTACATTGCTGCCGAAAATGCTTTCGAATACATCGCCCCCAATTTTTAATTGGGGAATGAGACCGCCGCCACGCCGATTTTGGGGATTTACATAACCGGCACCTTTGCTTTTCCAGTAATCGTGGATGCTTTGTCGCAAATCGTAATCAATAAATTCGTCTATACTCATGGAAGCCCCTGGTCCATAGGGTGTTTCTCCAATTTTATTCTGGAAATTATAAGAATTTGTGTTAGGATCGTATTCGATGGAGTTTTGTAGTGCCGGCGGGTCATTCAAATGAAACGGACTGTGATTGTGATCTTCATTCAACGGATTATTATCAGGCTGACTTACAGGAATATGAAGACTTGTGTCTGGTGGCGGGTCGGGGATGCTGGAGTGGACAATATGAGATGCTCTCATGGCAACAGTATCTGATTGAATAGTCAAAACAGTCCCTTTATCCGCATAGTAAAAATTTCCTTTTGGAGTGGGTATTGCCCAAACTGCTGTATAGAAAAAAAATACCGTTACGGCAGGAACAATATATAATTTTGCTTTTTTTTCAATCGTCACTCTTTGTTTATTAACATCTTACAATATTTTTAAAGCGTGCTTAATCAACTCTTCTACTGTCAAATCCATGCCTTCGGATTTGATGATTTTATCCAGCGCATTTTCGGCGCTGCTTTTTGAAAAGCCTAATAAAGACAAAGCAGATAACGCTTCTTTTTTGTTATTATTGTAAACAATAGAGAAATTTTCTGATTTTTCCACATCCGATATTTTTCCGATTTTGTCTTTCAATTCAATAATAATCCGTTGCGCGGTTTTAGTTCCAATGCCTTTAATTGCTTGAATGGTGGATACATTGCCAGCCATAATGGCGCCGGCCAACTCTTTCACGCTTAGCGAAGAGAGCATCATGCGCGCTGTATTGGCCCCAATACCTGAAATAGATATAAACTGTTGAAATACAGAACGTTCCTGCTCTTCGAAAAACCCATAAAGAGCGTGTGCATCCTCTTTTATTATGTAGTGCGTAAAAATTTTCACCTCTTCCAAATCTTTCACCTGCGTAAAAGTGGTCAGGGATATGTGCACCATATAAGCCACGCCGCCAGCGGTTTCCACTACAATATAGGCGGGGTTTTTCTCTGTGATTTTGCCTTTTAAATAGGTTATCATTTGTTTTGATTTTTTATTATGGTTTGGCAAAAATACAAAAAAACCAAACATGATGTTGATTTTCAGGGTTAATTTTTTTTGAAAGTTTTAAATTCAACAATTTCTACTGAAAGAATAAAAACAATTTGTTCTTGCCCTCCAATTCCAACTGATTTTTAACCAATTGGACAGTAGTCCCCTTTTTAAGCAATAAGTTAGGTATGCGAGCTGCTCTTCACAAAGACATTGCATTCTTTACTGTCTTTTTCCACTTTCTCTTACAAGCCGAATAGATTAAATGACAGGCATAGCCTTGTGCAAAAATCAATAAAGCAAATAATATCATTTCTACAAACTCATTTCTAAAAAAGTGAGAATTGCTGAGATGAGACATGCTCCAATGCTCTAGCATCATGTAAACAAACCCAAATGGAAATAGAACAACATCAAACAATCCTTCTATCCATGGATAGCTAAAGCGCAAAATGCCCAATCCCCATGCTACGAAAAATGTAGCAGCTAAAATTAAAATAACTCTTTTCACTGTTTTTCGATTTTATAAATCACATGAACGGAAGTTCCCTTTTTTTCAGCCTGTTCAATCTCTTTGCGGAGTTTTTGGGGCACATCATCGGTACAGTGGTAGCATTGCATATTGAGCGAATACATGCGTCCAATGCAGTAATTGGAATGTTTACAGTTGCAGCGTGTTTCGCCGGCCTGCAGCTTATTGACAAAATCGGGTGCGTGCACAAGTGCACGTCCCATTTGTACGGCCACAAAACCGGCATCCAGTACTTCGTCAATTTTATTGCGTGCCACCAGGCCTCCCACATAAATCAGTGGCAGTTTCAATGCGGCTCGAAATTTCCTGGCATCTTCCAGAAAATAGGCCTCTTCAAAAGGAACGGCAGGAATCATCAGGCGGCCAAAGAGGCGAATGGCAATTTTCAGCCACCAGAACTTCCAAAAATTCATATAATGGGCAAGTGTTTTGATGGGCATAGCGCCACGCATCACCACCATAGGTGCTTTGCTGACAAAGCCGGCCGTAAGCACTAAGGCGTGCACTCCCAATCGCTCCAGTTCTTTTGCCACTTCAAGACACTCTTCGAGTTGCAAGCCGCTTTTAAACCCGTCGTACATATTGGTTTTTACTACTACAGCCATGTCGCTGCCGGCAGCCTGCATCACCTCTTTTATTACTAATTGCATGAATAACATTCGGTTAGCTAAAGATCCGCCAAATTTGTCGTAACGCTTATTGGTGTAGGGCGACAAAAATTGACTGATCAAATAGCCGTGCCCCGCGTGAATTTCCACCGCATCAAAACCGGCTTCGCGTGCCAGATTTACTGCTCTGCCAAAATCTTTAACGAGGGCGTAAATCTCCTTTTCACGCAGTCGGCGGGCAATAGTCGGCGAATAGATATTAATACCGGTACTTGCACCCACCGGCAGTTGTCCGCAGGTGTAAAAATGAGTCATATTGCCGCAGTGTCCCAACTGTATGGCTGCTTTTGATCCCTCAGCGTGAATGGCATCAGTCAATTTTTTCAGATTGGGAATAATGGCTTCGCGCATCCAGAGCTGGCCATCAAAAGAGACCCCGCTACGATTTACGGAAGCATAGGCCACTGTGGTCATCCCAATGCCCCCTTTAGCCACGCTCACGTGGTAATCGAATAACAGTTGCGATGGTTTATTGCCGTAACACATATTTTCAAAAGCAGCCGATCGGATAGTACGGTTACGTAAAGTAACCGGTCCGATTTGACAAGAAGTAAACAGTTTATTTTCAGACATTTTTATATATCTTAGACTCTAAAATGAATTTGCAAATGTACATAAAAATTCTCGAATTATACACAAACAGCTAATTCTTAAATTTTAATCTCTCTGATTGCTTTGTTGCGGATAATGTCCGATGGAAAAATAATTGGCTCTTTGGCTAAGGGGAAAGTATGGCGGCGACCCTCGCTTAGATCTATGCCTGCACTCATAAAGATGCGATATATCAACTCCGTACAGTAAAGTTCGGTGCTATCGGAGAGCAGATAATTGTGGTCGAAAAGAGGTTGACGCTGCAAAATCTCTTTGGCTTTTAAAACTATTTTTTGCCCGATTTTTTCTATCGAATCGTGCCGCATAACAGTAAAAGACTCGCATCTGTCGCGCTCCAGAAAATGGACAACCGGCTCGCACTTAATTACTTCATTTCCTCCGGTTTCACTGGCCTCGTCCGGAACGGCGTGAATAACACACCAACCGCAACTGTTGCAAATCAAAAAGCCGACATGAGAATACGATCCTTGTTTGTCGGCTAAGTTTACAATTTGGCTGGACATTCCTCTGCCTAACCTGAAAATCAAATCACCCTCCTGCAATTTGCTTTCATCTATCCCAAATTTACTTTCGGTATTGTGTGCACAGCTTGCAGTCAAAACGAAAAGCAGTAGAAAAAAAGCCCATTGACGATGAGGCAAAACTATTTGCTTTTGAGATCTATTTTCCACTCATCGTTCTCTTTGTTGAGTTTGAAATCGGCCTCCTGTTCCTCGCCGTTGCCCATTACCATTTTTGCTTTAACCTTAGCAGTAAGACCATCTTCGGCAATTGTTTCACCATCTTTAATCAACTCATAGCCTTTCAAACCACCCTGTTTTTTGATAGATGCTTCCATCTTGGCCGATAAGGCTTTTAAGTCTTCTGCCGTGGCAGTAGAGTCGGTGTGAAAATATTTAACGGCATCGTCAAAATTTTCGGTTTTCAAGCATTTCAGGTAGGTTTCTACAGCTTCTGTTGGAGTTGTTTTTTTTGGTGAACAGGATATTGTCCACATTACCAATACTCCAGCTAAAAGGAGTAAGACTAATTTTGAGAATTTCATTTATGTTGTTTTTTTTTAATACGCCTACTCTTTTCAGGATTTTCGGCATTCTCCTTAATGAAAAGTTTATTTATCTTATTTACAATTCTCTTTTTTCATGCCTTTCTTTAATCCGGTAAATATTTTACCGTGTTACTCATAGCTTTTTTGCCCATGATAACGGATATTTTATTAAATATATTTGCTTTTTGCTGTATTTTCTCTCCGTTTTTGTACAAAAAATATTCACTCATCATTTGTGAATTACAAACTAAACTAAACTGTAGTTTCTTTATATTCACAATTTTACATGTCACAACTATTTGCTTTTAGGATAGTAGTCATATCATTATTTAATGGCAACAAAGATACATGAAATTTTTAAATTACACGCAACCAAATAATTTTTTTTTCCTGAGAGTAGAATTTTTTCGTACCTTTGCACCCATAATCAAAATAATATTTTACCGTTATGAATAACAGATTAATTATCCTATTAGCAATGGTTTGCGTAATGATTTCATGCAAACAGAAACAACAGCAAGCTCCTGAAAAGGATGTAATAGGCAAATCCGAAGTAAAAGTGGAAAGCGGGCAACTATCGCCCGAAGTGCTTTGGGCATTCGGCCGAATTGGCAACGTAGATATATCGCCAGACGGTAAAAAGGTGCTCTATACCGTTACCTGTTACAGCATTGAAGAGAATAAAAGTAATGCTGAAATTTACACTATGAATACGGATGGCTCTGATGTACGGCGACTTACTGCCACATCTTCAAGCGAATGGAATGTGGTGTGGAATCCGAAAGGAGATAAGATAGGTTTTCTCTATGCCGATGAAACAGGCATAAATATCTATGAAATGAACCCTGATGGCAGTGATAAAACGCAAATTTCTAACTTTACGGAAGGAGACCTCGAAGCCTTTTCTTATGCTCCGGACGGCAAAAAACTCCTCTATGTAAGAGCATTGCCGAAAGTTGACAAGTTTGCCAGACTGAAAAATGGGCTTGATAAAACTACCGGCCGTATTAACGATGATTTGGCTTACCGCCACTGGGACGATTGGGTGGACAATGTGCCGCAGCCGTTTGTAGCTGATTTTGACGGCAAAAAGCTCTCTAACGACATTAATCTGCTGGATGGTACGGAGTTTGAATCTCCTATGCGTCCATGGGGCGGTATGGAGCAGTTGGCTTGGTCGCCCGATAGCAAAACGATAGCCTACACTTGTCGTAAAAAAACAGGGAAAGAATATGCTTTTTCCACCAATTCAGATATTTACCTTTACGATTTGATCAACAAAACCACTGCTAACTTGACAGAAGGCATGATGGGCTACGACCAAAATCCGGTATTTTCGCCCGATGGTAAATTGCTGGCATGGGAAAGCATGGAACGGGATGGTTATGAGGCCGACAAGCAGAGGCTTATGGTTTGCGATTTAGCTACGAGAACCATTAAGGACTACAGTCAAAATTTCGACCAGAATTGCGTTGGATTAAAATTCGCCCCGGATAGCCGTTCCATCTATTTTATTTCCGATTGGCATGCTAAGGACAATATTTATAATCTTTCGCTTGCAGACGGCGCAATTAAAGAGATAACGAACACCGTACAAGACTATACGGCAGTAAATTATGTGAGCGATAAATTGCTTGTTGCTACCCAAATGAGCATATCGCATCCGGCAGAAATTTGGACGATTAATCCTGAAAACGGACAGCAAGCTAAAATTTCTTCGGTAAACGACGAGCTAATGAGCCAAGTGAAATGGGGTAGGGTAGAGGAGCGCTGGTTTAAGGCTACAGACGGCAGCCCGTTGCACAGCTGGATTATCTATCCTCCCGATTTTGATTCCACAAAGAGTTATCCAACATTGCTTTATTGTGAAGGAGGACCGCAAAGCACTGTCAGTCAGTTCTGGTCATATCGCTGGAATTTTCAAATTATGGCTTCGCATGGCTACATCATTGTAGCTCCCAACCGCCGAGGATTGCCTGGCTTTGGCGTCAAGTGGAATGAGGCTATTAGTGGCGACTATGGTGGTCAATGCATGAAAGATTATCTTACGGCCATTGATGAAATGTGCAAAGAAAAATATGTAGATAAGGATCGTTTGGGTGCTGTGGGTGCAAGTTTTGGCGGTTTTTCTGTCTATTGGCTGGCGGGCCATCACAACAAGCGCTTTAAGTGCTTTATTGCTCACAACGGCATGTTTAATTTTGAACAGCAATATCTCGAAACAGAAGAGATGTGGTTTGAAGAGTGGGATTTAGGTGGCGCTTATTGGGTGGATAATTCCAAAACACGACACAGTTATGCCAATTCTCCGCATAAATTTGTAGATAAATGGGATACGCCTATTTTGGTTATTCATTCAGAAAATGATTACCGTATTGTCGCCTCGCAAGGCATGGCTGCTTATAATGCGGCAGTTATACGCGGTATTCCGGCGCGGTATCTCTATTTTCCCGACGAAAGCCATTGGGTTTTAAAACCACAAAACGGCGTTTTGTGGCAGCGCAACTTTTTTGACTGGCTAGATACCTGGTTGAAAAAATAGCGATTATGTTGTTGGAAGTGTGCGCCAATTCGGCACAATCGGCAAGAAATGCACAATTGGGCGGAGCACAACGTATAGAGTTGTGCCAAAATTTGAATGAAGGCGGCCTTACGCCTTCATTTGCAGCCATTGATTATTGCATAAACCGATTGCAAATTAATACATTTGTTTTAATCCGTCCGCGTTCCGGTCACTTTTGCTACAGTGATGAAGAGTTTTATCTGATGTGCCAGGAGGTACAGCAATGTAAAAGAATGGGCGTTTCGGGTGTAGCAGTGGGGTTTCTGCATAGGGATCTCTCTGTTGACATAAAAAAAACAGAGCAGATTGTTGACTTGGCCGCCCCAATGCAGGTTACATTTCATCGTGCTTTCGACTTGTGTGTCCAGCCGCAAAAGGCTTTGGAAGATATTATTGCCTGTGGTTGTCGGCGACTGCTTACTTC
>JAISAD010000034.1 GCA_031266895.1 Bacteroidales bacterium | reverse complement strand
TTTAACACTAAAAATTATGGATGAGATATTAAAATTGGAACCGCAAAGTGTTTTTTACTATTTTAATGAAATTTGCAAAGTGCCTCGCCCTTCAAAGAAAGAGGAGAAAATAGTAGCGTGGTTGATGGAAACCGGTAAAAAATTGGATCTGCCCACGAAATGTGATAAAATCGGAAATGTGCTTATTTCCAAGCCGGCTACAAAAGGCCGGGAACATGATATTCCCGTTATTTTTCAAAGTCATGTGGATATGGTGTGTGAAAAGAATAACGATACTGTTTTCGATTTTGACACGGATGCTATTCAACCTTATATTGATGGCGGATGGCTGAAAGCGCGCGGCACAACACTGGGCGCCGATGACGGTATTGGCATGGCGTTGGCATTGGCTATTCTTGCCGCTAAGGATTTGGAACATGGCCCTGTTGAATGCCTGTTTACTGTGGATGAAGAGACCGGCCTAAGCGGGGCATTTGCCTTGGAATCAGGCTTTATGACAGGCAAAATGCTCATCAATCTTGATTCTGAAGATGAGGGTGAGTTTTTTATTGGATGCGCCGGCGGTAAAGATACAACAGCTACTCTCGATTGTGAATATGAGGAAACCCTGCCCAATAACTACAGTGCTTTCAAACTTACAATACGTGGATTGCAGGGAGGACACTCCGGAGATGATATCAACAAAGGACGCGGCAATGCTGTGAAACTGCTCAACCGTATTTTGTGGAACAGTTATCAAAATCACGATCTTTTTCTTGCTGACATTAATTCCGGAAATTTGCGCAATGCCATTCCGCGTGAAGGGGAAGCCATTATTTTGATACCGGAAGAGAAAATCGCTGATTTTAAAGAATACATAGTGGAAATGGCTCAAACTTACAAGGAAGAATTGCGCGTAACCGACCCTAATGTGGAAGTGGTGATCGAAGAGACTGCAATGCCCAAAAAAGTACTGAGCGAAGGATTGCAAACCGATATTATGAATGCGCTCTATGTTTGTCCGCATGGTGTACTTGCCATGTCGCAGGATATTCCGGGATTTGTGGAAACCTCATCTAACTTGGCCTCTATCAAAATTATAGAAGAAAAGATAGTGATTACAACCAGCCAGCGCAGTTCAGTAGAATCGCGCAAGCAGTCGGTTGTAGATAGAGTGTCGGCTACATTTTATATGATAGGTGCACAAGTTGAAAATAGCGATGGCTATCCGGGCTGGACACCCAATCCCGATTCGCAGGTACTCAAGTTATTAGAAAAGGCTTACGAAAAATTGTTTAATAAAAAACCGGCAGTAAAAGCCATTCACGCAGGATTGGAATGCGGTCTCTTTTCTCAAAAATATCCTGATTTGGATATGGTATCCATAGGTCCTACTTTGCGAGGGGTGCATTCTCCTGACGAAAAACTGGAAATTACTACAGTGAAAATGTGCTGGGATTTATTGGTTGAATTTCTTAAAATGAAAAAATAGCCGATGCGTTATTTGATATTGTTCATCTTTTGTTCAGGAGTTTGGGCATATGCCCAAACTCCTGTTTTAAATCAGGAGAAGTACGAATATTATCGTACACGCTTGAAGAGCCAATTTATGCTCTATAGCGGCGATGCTGCCGTAAAAGGTTCGCATTTGCCGATGGAAAGTTTGGTGCCTGACAATCGTGGCAATCAAACAGGCTATTGGGCTGATGCTGTTTGGTGGTTAGGACACTATGTTGCCATGCTTTCAATAGAATATAAATTATTACAAAACAGCAATTTGCATACTTCTCAAACTTTAGACGAATTGCGATTGGCTATTGCGGTTTATGAACGATTAGACTATAATGCCGAGCGCTGCTGGGGTGGCGCTGATACGCTAAACGGTTTTTTTTTGCGGGATGATGTGGACAGCAGACAGGCGGCACAATTTCACGTAAATGATATTCGCAGCGATTACAAATACTATTGCGGACAAGGCGGTAACCGCAATGCTCCTTCGCAGGATCAACTTTGGGGCAGCTATCTTGGCTTTGCATTGCTGCTCAAACTGGTGGACGATGAGCCGCTCAAGGCGGAGGTGCGTTCGCTTGCACGGCGCATGATTAGTGTTATGCAGCATGTAACGGCCAAGGGAAAAGAGGTTTGGGAAATTGTGAATCCGGTAACAGGAGAGGTGGTGCAAAAACGAGGCGACATTCAATGGATGTGCTATGCCCACCGTGCAATAGAGGAATATCTGACTGGTGATACCGTAACCTTTGGCAAGTCGAATGGAGGTTTTTGGAAAAGTATGTGGAGCATATTGAAAAACAATATTTTGATTAATAAGAACGGCAATTTTGTATGGTATGGCGTACTTGCCTGCTCGGCAGTGATGAACGATCGCGGAGCATCTGAAAAGAATTGCTATGATTGGCTGGTAAGGCGATGCGGACAGATTGCCAAAAAACGTCCTGACTTGCAACAGTCGCTAATTTTTCCGCACTTGCCACTAATTGCCGCCATTTTGCACGGCTATTACGGTAAAAATTCGCAACCTGCAGCCCAATATGAGGCCTATTTGAATAGCGCTCCTTTTGAAGGGGCTTTTCATACAGGCAGCGACAGCCTCGAACGGTGCAGTGCAGTTCCCTGGCATAGCCTGTCCCTGTTTTGCCCTTGGCATACCGCCGATAAAGGTTATTTTAACATGCTGGATTATATGCTGCTATACAATTCCTATCAATTAGTTTACCGTTCTGGATTAGATGAATTTAAAGTTTTCTCACAAAGTGCCGAGCCTCCGATTAAATCTCCATAGCCAGTTTCATATTAACCTGCAAAGCGACTTTCCGATTACATTACCTTCCCGTTACATTTTTGTATTCCGCCTGCTTTACAAAATACTCGGTTGCGGCTTCGGTGTATTGGTCGTGCGATTGTTGCAAAAGATTTTGGGCTTCGAGAAGATCGGACAGGGTTGTTATGCCTGCGTTGTAGTTGTCTTGACTTATTTTTAAATTCTCTTCGGCTGACCGAATGGATTTTTGGGCAAGTAAAACCTGTGCGTATGCCTCGTTCACTCCGTTTTGTACATTTTGCATTTGTTGCAAGAGAAGTTCTGTCGTCTCGTTTTTTGTATTTTCGGCTTGCTGTAGTTCAAGTTTTTTCCGCTTGATGGCGTGCGCGCCGCCCCACCAGTCCGTAATTGGAATGGAAACGCTGGCAAAAACCATTCCGAAATCATTTTTCATTCCGTCATCTTTGTGCATGTCGAAATTCATATAGTTGTAGCCTGCGCCAACGGCGACTGTCGGCAGACTTTTGCCTACTTCCATCTTGCGCTGCAAACGCGCTACTTCAACCGATTTTTCCAAAAGGCGGTATTCGGAGCGATTTTGTACCTCGTTCGTCATTCCTGCCAAAGCGGGAATTTCTTCGTCATTCAGTGGATTGCGGGTCAAGTCCGCAATAAGAGACGGTATCTCAATATTGAAACTGTCAGCGGGTACGCCAATTTTCTGTCCCAAAGCCATTTTTAGCATTGTTAAACCGTTTTCAAGCTTGAGTTTGCCGCTTTGCAGGCGGTTCTGTTCGAGTTCCACGCGCAAAAGGTCGTTTCCGGTGGTTAATCCCGCCGATACTGCCGCTTTCACATCCGATAGAATGCGGGTAAGCATTGAATCTGAATTTTCTATGGTTTTCATCTTTTCCTGCAACGAAACGATTTGCCAATAATACTGTTCCGTTTCGAGCAGCGCCTCGTTTTCGGTAATTTGCTTTTGCAGTTGCCGAACTTCTACGCCTGTTTTGGCAAGGCGGTTGCCGTTTACAATCTGCCCGCCTGCAAAAATGGGCTGTGTTGCCATAACTCCCGCAATCACGCCGTTTTTGAGCATTTCTATTTTTTGCGGCTCGCTGTTTTGCATGGCGGCAAGCGCATTGGGATCAATCGGTACGCCGCTTTGCATTGCCCATCCTATTATAGGACTTAAAACGCCCGTCAACGGTTGCATTGCTTCCGACATATCCATTTCCATGGTCATCATCGGCTTGTTTGCTATAAAGCCCATGCCGGTGGCGCTGATACTTGGAAAGTAGTTTGTAAACGCTTCTTTTTTCTGCTGTTTGGCAATCTCAACCGACAACGCGGCATTTTTCGCCTGCATGTTGTTTTTCAGAGCCAGTTCTTTGCACTGTTCCAAAGTAAGAACGTTTTGTGGAAAGATAAAATTGGCAGTAAAACAAAGTATTATGATAATTGCAAAATATTTCATCTC
>JAISAD010000138.1 GCA_031266895.1 Bacteroidales bacterium | reverse complement strand
GCCGGAGGAGTTTCTGAGTATGTGGCTCACAAGGAGATAAGACTGTTGCCCGGGTTTCATGCCGAAGCGGGGTCGTACTTCAGAGCGCATATTGAGCCTTGCATGGGTTGCAGCGAAGTACAAAGCAGTTTTATAGTGAATAATCCCATAAATGAGGACGGGTTCTCAGGAATATACGATATGCTTCCTCCGTTAAAACGGGGCTATGCTGCTGCTACAGATCGCTTCTCAGAGAGGGAAACGGCAAGCGTCAGGCTCTATCCCAACCCCAATAACGGTTCATTTACCATTGAAACGAATTTTGATCCTCAGGAAGTTACCACTGTTCAAATTTATAACTCCTTAGGTCAGCTTTCATACAGTCAAGCCGGATTGCCGCAGGCTGTCATAACAGTTCCAGGCATGAGTAAAGGGTTGTTTGTGGTAAAGATAACTACGGCCACCGATCAGTTTATGCTCAAAATGGTGATGCAGTAAGCTAAAGTATTGCTTTTTTTCGTATTTTTGTTGCCCTATTGCAAAAAAATAACATTCTTTCAAACTATATTATGCAAGAAAATATCATATACGGATTAAGGCCTGTAGCTGAAGCTGTTGAAAGTCAAAAAACAATAGATAAAATATTGTTACAGAAAGGATTGGTGGGAGATCTTTTCAAAGAGCTTTTTTACAGCATACGACAAAATAAAATCCCGTTTCAATATGTGCCGCAAGAGAAGTTGAATCGCCTTACCAAAGGCAACCATCAGGGAGTTGTAGCCTTTATGTCAGCCATTGAATATTGCTCTATTTACGACATTGTACCTGCGATTTACGAACAGGGGAAAAACCCGCTGCTGCTGATTTTAGATAAAATTGCCGACGTGCGCAATATAGGTGCAATTGCCAGATCGGCCGAATGTGCCGGTGTGGATGCCATTATTTTACCTCTGAAAGGCGGTGCACAGTTAAACGAAGATGCCGTAAAAAGCTCATCGGGAGCACTGATGAAAGTGCCGGTGTGCCGTCATTCAAATTTGATTGAGGTAATAGAATTTCTAAAGTCATCGGGCATTGAGGTTGTGGCTGTTACCGAAAAAGCCAGACATCACCACTTTCAGAAAGATCTCACTCACCCGGTGGCATTAGTCCTGGGCAATGAATATGAAGGAATTGCATGGGATTATCAGCGCGTATGCAACGATTCGGTTAATATTCCGATGACAGGCACAATTAAATCGCTTAATGTGTCGGTAGCTGCAGGGATTATTTTATTTGAAGTAGTGAGACAGAAGATAATTAAAGAGTTATGTTAAACATTTTTTTTGCACATGAAAATAGGAGTTTTATCGGATACACACGGCTTTTTACCGCCATCGGCTTTCGAGTTTTTTAAAGAATGCAACCAAATATGGCACGCGGGCGATGTTGGTACTATGGATGTGCTCACAGAATTGGAGACAATCGCTCCTGTAGTCGCAGTATGGGGCAATTGCGACAGCTGGTCAATGCGCAATAAATATCCCGAATATCAAATATTCAAGTGCGAAAAGCATAAAATAGCCCTGATGCATATAGTCGGAAACCCGGGGCACTACTCCGAAACCGCCCGCAAAATTATTCGCGAAGAGAGTCCTACTGTTTTTGTCGCCGGCCATTCTCACATTTTATTGATTAAATACGACGAATCTAATAAAATGCTCTTTATTAACCCCGGTGCCGCCGGCAAAATGGGCATTCATCGCAGCCTTACCATGGTACGTTTTGAAATCAACGGCAAAAATATAAGTCATTTGGATGTATATGACATGAAACGGGACAATAGCATGCCGCTATGAAACGAAAATTAGTTACCATTCTCGGACCCACCGCTACCGGCAAAACAAAAGTTGCCGTGGCATTGGCGCAACGCCTGGATGGAGAAATTGTAAGTGCCGATTCCCGTCAGCTCTACCGCCGCATGGATATTGGCACAGGCAAGGATTTGGATGATTATACTGTTGAAGGAGGGCAGCAAATTAAATATCATCTGTTGGATTGCGTAGAACCGGGTATCGAATATAACGTTTTTCGCTACCAGCAAGCAGCTAAAAAGGCGCTCGCTGACATTGAAGCACGAAACAGGCAACCCATTTTATGCGGTGGCAGCGGCATGTATATTGAGGCGTTGCTCTCCGGCTACAAGCTCTTTCCGGTGCCAGAAAATCCTGACCTGCGAACCCAATGGGAAACCCAAAGCGATGAGGCGCTGATAGCGCAACTTGAAAAGATGCGTGTACTTCACAACCACACCGACTCCTGTGAGCGCACCCGACTATTGCGTGCTCTCGAAATAGAGCATTACTACCAGCAGCATCCCGAATTAGAGGCTGCCGCAAAACCTGTTCCTTCTATCGTTTTCGGCCTGCATGGCGACCGCAATATCATTCGCAGCCGTATTACCCAACGGCTACATGCCCGTTTGGCACAAGGCATGATTGAAGAGGTGCAACAGTTAATGAACAATAGTGTAAACCCTAATCAACTAATAAGATACGGATTGGAATATAAGTTTATCACCCTCTATTTGCAGGGTCAGATATCTTACGAACTTATGGTACAGCGCCTTAACGTGGCTATCCACCAATTTTCCAAACGTCAAATGACGTGGTTCAGGAAAATGGAGCGGGCAGGATGCCAAATTCACTGGTTAGATATAGCCTTGTCAACAGAGGAAATTTTACAGAAAATCCTGAGCAGAATCGACAAACAATAATCCTTAAAAATGGATAACTGCCTCTTTTTGAGGGGAGACAGTTTTCCCAAAACAGCTACTTGTCAAGTAATTAATATTGGTAGCCAATGTTTTATACTGCAAAATATTTTTTTCGTATTTTTGTCCGATAATATTTTTTCGCAAATTATAAATCGTAAATGCAAATATTAACTTTAATTAGCGACCTGAAACTCAGAGATCCATACGTTAGCCTTATCAAAGCCGGCCTCTTATCATTACCTCATGACGTACAGCTGGCAGATATTACCCATACAGTGGCATTAGGCAGTTTTACACAAACCGCTTTTTTGCTGTCGGGCAGCTACGGTGCATTTCCTGAAGGGACACTACATCTTATTTATACCAACTGTTTGCGTATGCCTGATGCATTGCCGGTACTGGTTTCGTGCAACGGACACCATTTTATCGGCGCCGACAATGGCATTTTCAGTCTTTTTTTAGATGCAGAACATTGCAGATCCCTCATTTATAATGATGTGAAAACAGAAAATCATACACTTATCGCCAAAATAGCACAAGTTGTTGACTGGTTTTTGCAGGGCGAAATAGAGGCACATGCTAAACCCCACATTCTAAAGCATGCCCACGATCACAAGGCTTCTTTCAACAGCCATACCAGGACTATTGAAGGAAATATTCTCTATGTGGATTCTGACGGCAATGCCATTACCAATATTCCGGTATCACTCTTCCACAGATCCGGAAAAGGGCATCCTTTCAAAGCTACGCTGCCCAGCGTAGCCATAACCACCGAGCATTACAGCGCTCAAACTGTAACCCATAACCTGCAATGCTATTTAGCTCCCAACATTATGGGTTATATAGAGTTAAAAATGCCTCATGGCAATATTGTGCCTCTCACCGGCATCCGAATGGAAGACAAGATTTTGATTGAGTTTAACGCATAAAAGGAAAATCCCCACTAAAGTGAGGATTCTTCCAAAAATGAAAACTTATGAAAAAAATCTTTTTAATTACTCTACAATCTATTTTAACAGTTCAATTTTACTGCGCCTTACTTTGCCGTTACGACTTCTAATCATATCATAAGCCAGCGGATTAGAGATAAAAATAGCCGAATAGGTCCCCAGGATAATACCGGCGCCCATAGCGAAGATAAAACCTCTAATCACTTCACCGCCAAAGATAAAGATAGCCACCAATACCACAATGGTAGTGCCTGCCGTATTTACGGTACGCCCCAAGGTACTGTTGATTGCTGCGTTAAAGTTCTGATAATTCGGACGCTTGGGATACAAAGCCAGGTTTTCACGAACACGGTCAAAAATAATTACGACATTATTGATCGAGTATCCGATTACCGTCAAAATAGCGGCAATAAAAGACTGGTCTATTTCCATAGAGAAAGGCATCACCTTGTAGAACAGCGAGAAGAGACCAATTGTTAGCATGGAGTCGTGCACCAGAGAGATGACGCCACCCATGCCGAATTGCCAGTTTTTAAACCGTATCGCGATATAGATAAAGATTAATATCAGAGAGATTAATACCGCCCAAACGGCATCCATTAACAGCTCGCGCGCTACGGTGGGCTGTACTTTTTGATAGCTTTGAATGCCACGCGGATCTATTTGCTGGCAGAAATCGCTTTCGCTGAGGTCGCTCTTGGCATAAAATCCTTTTAATGCATTATACAGCTTGAGTTCACACTCTCTATCTATTCTTGAGTCATTTTCGTCGATTTTATAATTGGTAGTGATGCGAATCTGGTTGTTGCTGCCAAATGTTTTTACTTCAGGATTACCTCCAAACTCCTGTGCAATAGCCAGTCTTACCTCATTGGTTTTCACCTCCTCATCGAAACGAATCACATAGTTGCGACCACCGGTGAAGTCAATCCCCGGTTCCAGCTTCAAGGTGCAGAATGAAATAATGGCAATAATGGAGAGCACTCCCGACAGGATGTAGAAATATTTTCTATTTTTGAGGAAGTCGAAACTAGCGTGTACAAAAGTATTGATGGTAAAAGACCGTCCGAAAGTGATATCTTTACCTTTGGCCAGTCTTCTTTCAAAGATAAGCCTTGAAATAAAGATAGCCGTAAAGAGTGAGGACAGGATACCAATACAGAGGGTTGTGGCAAAACCCTGCACGGGACCCGAACCAAAAATATAAAGCACTACACCGGTAATTAAAGTGGTAACATTACCATCAATAATAGCAGAGTAGGCATTTTTAAAGCCTTCGTCCACCGCCACACGCAAGCTTTTACCTCCACGCAGCTCTTCGCGCACACGCTCAAAGATAATTACGTTGGCATCTACCGCCATACCCAGAGTAAGCACTATACCCGCAATACCTGGTAGTGTGAGCACCGCACCCAGCGAGGCCAGCACGCCCAGTATAAAGAATATGTTGGCAAAAAGCGCAATGTCGGCTACCAAGCCTGCGCGGCTGTAGTAGATAAACATATAGAGCAGTACCAGAATAAAAGCCAGCAGAAATGAAAAGAAACCTGAATTAATGGACTCCTTACCAAGTGTAGGGCCTACTACCTCCGATTGCACAATATTAACACGGGCTTCCAAATTACCGGAATTTAGCACAGTGGCCAAATCCTTAGCTTCATCAATGGTAAATGAGCCTGAAATTTCAGAACTTCCGTTAGGAATTTCCGACTTGATTGTAGGAAAGGAATAGACGAAATTATCCAAAACAACAGCTATATAGGTTGTTTTGGTGCTATTATCTACTGCTGCGCGGGTAATTCTGCGCCATTCATCTGCGGCCTGATCTTCCATTTGCATGGTTACCACCACCTGGTTATTTTGATTCACATCCTGACGGGCGGTACGAACCACGCGAGCACCACCTACCGTTTCGGAACTCAATTTCGGTCCTATTTTTTCGCTGTTTCTTTTTAATGGCACCAGCGGATAGTAATTGCCAAAGCGCTTTTCGGGGCTACCCCAGTAGAATACCACATTTTTATCGCCCAACAACCGCTGCAATTCGGGCAGCAATCTATCCACCTCCTTTTGATCGGCTTCTCTAAAATAGCCAATAGTAATGCCGTCTTGCGCCCCTTGAACCGCAAGGCTCAGGATAGCGCCCAGGCCGGAGTCCATCATATCTTCATCCTCCTCTTCCTCAAGGCCTAATGCTGCAATTACATTGGCAGTATCGGCAACAGCGGTAGTATCGGAAGCGAGCATAACAGTAGTGTCTTTTAACAGTGCCCGCTTAGCATCCAGCTCTTTTTTCAGCATCTGGTCGGCAGCAGCAAAGCGCATTTGAATAGTCTGACTGTTTACCATGTCGTTATAGACTTCCCAAAACTCCAGCTTAGCTGTGCTTTTCAGCATTTCGGTAACGCGTTCCGGCTCTTTAATACCGGGCAGCTCCACCAAAATTCTACCTCCCTGAATACGCTGAATGTTAGGCTGAGCCACTCCAAAACGGTCAATGCGGGTACGCAGAATTTTAAAAGTTCTATCTACAATTTCGTCCGATTCCGTTTTGATGAATTGTACAAGTTGTGCATCTGTAGCATTTTTCAGGTTGGAACGCTCGCCAAAATAGGTGCGCAGGTTAGCATTCGGCATGTTTTGCACACTTTTTTCCGCATTAAAATTCTTTACAAAAAGATCCACAAAATCATCCTGTCCGCCTTTATGCTCGACTATAGCCTTATCAAAAGCGGCTTTAAATAATGGATCGTCTGTATTGGTAGCCAAACTGTTAAGCACATCAGGCAGTGAAATTTCCAATGTTACATTCATTCCGCCTTTCAAGTCCAAGCCCAAATTCACTTCCTTATATTTACACTCTTTATAGGTAAATCCTATAAAGACGGTAGAGTCATTCATTCTGGTTAAAAAATTGCTCTCTCTCTGGTTGAAGATGGAATCTGTAAGTTGCTTTTCCCGCATTTTATCGCCATGAGCCATAGCACCCACTTCTGTGTAGGCGGCCGGATCGCTGGCATAATCATTTGCTTTCTTTTCCACTCTCCATGTTACAAATGAGAATGACAGGCAATACAGGCAAGTTAGCGCTATCAGTATTGAAAAAAACAGAATAATACCTTTGTTTCGCATTTCTAATTATTTGATTAGTAATAAATTGTAAAAATAATCGCTTTAAATTTTAAGGCTGCAAATATACAAAAAAAATTGAGATATAATAAATAGCCGGGCATCTTTATTGGATTCTCAATCAATAGGCTCGCGCAAACAGCACCCGCTCACGCGAGGGCTTGCCGGTAAGGATGCAGCGGCCGGCTTCTTGCGGATTGTCAAACGGGATACAGCGAATCGTTGCCTTGGCCAGCTCCTTAATTTTTTCTTCGGTTTCGGCAGTGCCATCCCAGTGGGCATATACAAAGCCTCCCCTGCTGTCCAGAATATCAATAAACTCTTCCCAGGTATCGGCTTGAGTGGTGTGGGCTTCACGAAACTGCAAGGCGCGGTTAAAGAGCGATTGTTGAATGTCGGTCAGCAGCTCTTCAATGGCAACATCCAGCGTATCCAGCTTAAGCATGCTTTTGGTCAGCGTGTCGCGACGACACACCTCAGCCTCTCCGTTTTCAAGATCGCGCAGCCCGACAGTAACGCGCACCGGCACCCCTTTCATCTCATATTCATTAAATTTCCAGCCGGCACGCTTCGAATCGTCATTATCGTATTTTGCGCTGATATTTCTGGCTTTCAACTTTTCTATTAACGTTTCGGCTACAGCGTTTATCTGCGCCAGCTGTTCTTCATTTTTATATATGGGAATAATGGCCACATGCAGCGGCGCCAGCTTTGGAGGAAGTACCAGCCCGTGGTCATCGGAATGGCTCATAATGAGCGCCCCAATCAGGCGGGTAGATACGCCCCACGAGGTAGCCCATACATATTCCAGCTGATTTTCCCTGTTTAAGAATTTAACATCGAACGCCTTGGCAAAATTTTGCCCCAAAAAGTGCGAAGTGCCGGCCTGCAATGCCTTCCCATCCTGCATTAATGCCTCAATGCAAAGCGTATTTTCGGCGCCAGCAAAGCGTTCATTCGGCGATTTTATGCCTCTGATGACCGGCATGGCCATATACTTTTCGGCAAAATCGGCATAGACATGCAGCATGGTTTCGGTTTCGCGAATGGCTTCTTCGCGAGTAGCGTGGGCGGTATGCCCCTCCTGCCACAAAAATTCGGCGGTACGCAAAAAGAGCCTCGTTCGCATCTCCCAGCGCACCACATTAGCCCACTGGTTGCAAAGCACCGGCAAATCGCGGTACGACTGTATCCAGTTGCGATAAGTGTCCCAAATAATGGTTTCGGAGGTGGGGCGCACAATCAGCTCCTCTTCGAGCCTGGCTTCAGGATCTACTGTGATGCCGCTGCCATCAGGCGCATTTTTCAGGCGATAGTGGGTAACTACGGCACACTCTTTTGCAAAGCCATCTACATGGCTGGCCTCCTTGCTAAAAAACGATTTCGGGATAAAAAGCGGAAAATAGGCGTTGCTGTGTCCGGTATCCTTAAACATCTTATCTAAAACCCGCTGCACATTTTCCCAAAGGGCATATCCATAGGGTTTAATTACCATGCAGCCTCTAACGGCCGAATTTTCAGCCAAATCGG
>JAISAD010000104.1 GCA_031266895.1 Bacteroidales bacterium | reverse complement strand
TATGTCGATAGCCGCTACCAGGCTATCCTGATTTCGAAAAACAGCCTGAATGTGTTTTCAGACAGGGTGCTGCAGCTGCACAAAACGGTGCTGTGCGACTCTACCAACAAGCTGGACCGCATGTCGTTTGGCATAGTGGGCGTGTCGGTACTGAAAATAAAGCGGGGCAAAATCGTAGCATCCAAGAGCTTCACCATAAAGGATTACGAAAGCGGCTCCGAAAAATTCTTTAAGGAGCCGCTGTAATCGTTTATACAGGAGTAATTTGCGCGTGCCATGTCCTGTTTATAGCTGGTTTTAATTGCGCCAAGGCAATGTTCAACTCCTGTTTTACGTTTTTTCTATTCCGGATTATCCGCACCAATGGGATCTTCCTGCAATTTGGCAGTTTTTCCGATATTGAGAAGGATGCCGATGGCCATGCCTGAGAATACCATGGCGGCGCCACCACGGCTAATAAAAGGAAGTGTTTGCCCTGTAGCAGGTAGCAGTTCACAATTTACGCCGATGTGAATAAGCGCTTGCACTGAAAACCAAAAACCTACGCCTATGGCTATTAGCAGGCCGAATGGGCCGTCGCTGCGTCTTGCAATGAGCCACGCTCGATAAAAGAGCCATAAATAGGCCAAAATGATAAGGATTCCCAAAACAAGACCTATCTCTTCAAAAATGGTGGCATAGACATAGTCGCTTTCACTTTCAGGCAGCACGCGCTTAATTACTCCATTGCCAGGCCCTTGCGGCAAAATTCCTGATCGGGCGATGGCTGCCTTGGAGCGTATCATTTGCGTGCCATAGCCGGCGCTGTTATCCTGTGTAATGTAATAGTGTACCCGATTTTTGAATGTACTGCCTCTGCCTATTCCGGTAGTCATGTAAATGCCGCCGGCAAATATTCCCATAACCAGCAGTACCAGAATGTATTTTACCTTCATATTGCCTACAAAAAAGAGCACCAGTGAAGAGATAAAAAGTAAAATGGCCGTGGAGGCATTGCTTTTAGCCATTAAGCCGCACATCACCACCACCACGGCAAAAAGGTGAATAATGTCGATGCGTGTCAATTTTTCAGCATGTGCCAGTCTGATTGCCAATATTTTAGCGATATAAAAAAGCACAAGAAACCCTATTAGAAAGAGTGTTTGTACCGATTGCCCAAAGATGGATATGCTTCTGCCGTCTCCCCAAATAAGGGTAATAAGTAATAATATAACGGCTACTATCAATCCAAAAGGCGCAATCATCGAAAGTATCCGATAATTCAGATTATAAAAGAAAAACATAAAAACAAAACCCAGCAGAATGTAAAAAATATGATTTCTCATTGCACTGTAGCCGGAACTATACACCGCATAAATAGAAACCAGAGATAAAAAAATGGTTACCAGCAATATAACCTTATCCCCCTTGAACCACGACTTTTTGGTTGTCTGTTTTAATTTTTCCATACTGTTTCTTTTTAAAGCTGCGCCACAGCTATTCGAAATTTTTCTCCTTTTTCGCGATAGGTTTCTAATGATACTACGGACGAATTGCCGGGCGAAAAGAGCACCACTTGTCCGGGTACGGAAGAGTAGTACGCGGTTTTGGTAGCCTCTTCAATATTCATGGCTAAATGGACTTTGAACTCCATTTGAGTGAAAAATTCGCTCACTTCCCGATTATAAACACCACATAAAATGATCGTTTTAACCACTCTTTTTATCTCTTTCAGCAAATTTTCGTCTATCTGCGCTACATCGTTAATACTCATAATCCAAGCGGTAGATTTAGTCATGGAACTAAGCGAAAACCACACTGCATTGGGGTTCGTAGCGCGGGCATCGTTGATAAAAGTGATGCCCGATAAGGTGGCAATTTGCTCCAGTTTATGGTCGCTACCGGCAAAATCGGAGAGTGACTCCTTGAGACTGCCGATTCGGGTATTAATCAGTTTCTCGGCAAAAGCAGTCATTCTACTCTCTCTGTTGCCGGGTGTATAAAAATTGTACATGGAGGATGAATTAAATTTTTTCGTTCTCATAAATTATCTGACTTTAAGTGTTACAATGGATAATACGGCTAATGAAATGCCGAAAATGATAAATCTTTGCACGATTTTAGCTTCGTGAAAGCCTTTTTTTTGATAGTGGTGATGTAGTGGCGTCATTAAGAAAACTCGATGTTTATCGGCATAGTCATAACCGTATCTTTTTTTGGCATATTTAAAATAGCCCACTTGAATGATAACGGAGAGCGACTGAATGAGAAATACACCGCATAAAATTGGGATAAGCAATTCTTTACGAATAATAATGCAGAGCACGGCGATAACGCCGCCCAGCGTCAGACTCCCTGTATCGCCCATAAAAATCTGAGCAGGAAAGCAATTCCACCAGTAGAATCCGATACAGGCTCCGATAAGCGCCGCCACAAAGATAACCACCTCTCCAATATTTGGTATATACATGATATTGAGATAATTGGCAAATATAGCGTTGCCCGAAACATAAGCCAGCACCGCAATAGAAACCGCAATAACTGCCGATGTGCCCGCCGCCAATCCATCCAGACCGTCGGTAAGGTTAGCCCCATTGGATACCGCTACAATAATAAAAATGATAATGGGAATGTAAAATAGAAACGACCAGCGCCCATCTTTATCTCCCAGCCATCGGGTAACCCAGGCGTAATCAAATTCATTGTTTTTTACAAAGGGAATTGTTGTTTTGGTGGAGTGTTCTGCCTTGCTGTGGCTGTAAGGGGTAGTGGTATTTCCGGCATTTTCAAATACAAATACCTGATTAGTACTCACATAATTGACTGGTGTTTTGCTCTTTTCTTTAATCACCACATCAGGATGAAAGCAGATAACAATACCGATAACCAATCCTAAAATTACTTGCCCTGCCACTTTAATCTTGCCCGGCAATCCTGATTTATTTTTCTTATATACTTTGATATAATCGTCCAAAAAACCCAATACCCCTAACCAGAGGGTTGTGAAAATCATGAGCAACACATAAATATTGTGAAGTTTGGTGAGTAGCAAAACCGGAATCAGGATAGCTGTAATGATGATAATTCCACCCATTGTAGGAGTGCCTTTCTTCTCCATTTGTCCGGTAAGGCCAAGGTCGCGAATGGTTTCGCCAATCTGTTTTTTTCGTAGCAGTCGGATAAGCGATTTGCCCATGAGCAGCGAGATGACAAGCGAAAAGATAATAGCTGCCGCCGCTCGGAACGAGATATATTGGAATATTCCTGCACCCGGCAGATTTATTTTGTATAGCCACTGAAATAAATAGTAGAGCATAATTTATAAATTTAGGTTTTCAAATAGATTACTTATCTCTTCCATATCGTTAAAATAGTGTTTCACCCCTTTGATTTCCTGATAGGTTTCATGTCCTTTGCCGGCAACCAGCAGTATGCCATTTGCTGGCAACAGCATACATGCTGTTTTAATGGCTTCGTGGCGATTTTCTATAGTCAGTACATTCTGTTTGAATGAAAGCGGCACCCCTTTTTGCATGGCGATTAAAATGGACATTGGATCTTCTGTGCGTGGATTGTCGGAGGTTAGTATCACTTTATTGCTGTATTCGCAGGCAATTTTCGCCATAATGGAGCGTTTCAATGCATCGCGGTCGCCGCCGCATCCCACAACTGTAATAATTTCAGCACCATTTTGCGAAATATCCCTAATGGTGCTCAATACATTTTTAAGGGCATCGGGTGTATGGGCATAATCTACAATGGCTATAGCTCCACGGGGATTACGCACCAATTGAAAGCGACCTGTGGCGCTCTCTAAAGCACTCAATGCAGGCAGTAACTCTTCGGATTCTGCCCCAAGCAGGATAGCTGTTCCATAAATGGCTAAAATGTTGTATGCATTGAATTTACCACAAAGATTGCCATGTATTTCCCAACCGTTAATAACCAATTGCAGCCCCTCGAAACTGTTGTTGAGCAACTTTCCCTTAAAATCTGCCATTTGCTGCAAACTATAAGTATATATTTGAGCTTTAGTGTTTTGCATCATTACCAACCCATTTTTATCATCACGATTGGTGAGCACAAAAGCCTCTTTGGGCAAAGCATCAAAAAAAGCCTTTTTTGCTTGAATATAGCCGGCGAAAGTTTTATGAAAATCAAGATGGTCATGGGTGATATTGCTGAAAATAGCACCTGTATAGTGTACGCCTTCAATACGATGCTGACAGATGGCGTGAGAACTGACCTCCATGAAACAGAATTCGCAGCCAGCCTCTACCATATCGCTGAGCAGTGCATTGAGCGCTACCGCATCGGGGGTGGTGTGGGTAGCAGGGATGCTTTTGCGGCAAATTTTATTTTCAATAGTGGAAATCATGCCGACCGGATAACCCAGATCGGAAAAGAGTTTGTAGAGCAACGTTACTGTAGTAGTTTTCCCATTAGTGCCGGTAATGCCCACCACTTTAAGTTTGCGGCTTGGGTAATCATAAAAAGCGGATGCCAGGCGACCTAAGGCAATTTGTGCATTGGGGGTAACAATATAAGTTACCGTATTGTGCAGCATGGCAGGCAATACTTCACACACTACTGTTCCGGCGCCTTCTGCAATAGCCTGTTCTATAAAAAGATGACCATCAATATGTTCGCCATGTTGCGCCACATACAGCGGTTTATACTCTCCCGACAGATGGCTGTTTACTGCTCGCGAATCAAAGCAGATAGCAGATACGCCTGCTTTTGCCGATCCATGCAGTTCGTAGTTGTCAAGGTTTTTTAGAAGAGTATCCAGTTGTTTCATTTTTATCTTTTTATTTTTTCATCCTTTTGTTCTATTTCAATATCAGTGTAACCGTTTTTTGTTCTTCATTATTGATCTGTTTCTGCACTTTTCCCCGATTCTGAATAAGCACCTTATAGCCGGCATGGTTTAGTGCTTGAGTAGCATCAATGGCGCTCATGCCCATTACGTTGGGGATATTTCTATTTTTGGGAAGTTGCGACTCTTTCAGTTCAAATTTCCTGCCCTTATACGTTCCGCTCACATAGGGCGTTGCGGGTGGGGTGGGGCTATCTATTTGTAGCGATAACGTAATAGTTTCATACACATCGGCAGGCACATTGATAAAAGAGGGTAACTTTCTGCCGTTTTGAGCAGGTATAACTTGTTTTCCATACGCGTGATTGCTGATTTTATTGAGTATTTTCGCAAACAAACTTACTGCCGTGCCGCTTTTTTTAGTTACATTGTGCATATAAACAATACAGGTATATTGTGGATTATCAGCAGGAAAGTAGCCGCAGAACGAAACACTGTTATGGTCATACAGATACTGTTTTGCATTCTCGTCCCATACATCACGCGTGCCGGTTTTACCGGCAAAGGTAACAACAACTGAATCTTTATACCTTTTAGCTATGCCATCCTTGCCATAGACTACCTGTTCCAAATATTTGCGTGCCCGTTGAATAGTAGAGGGCTTGCAAATTTGCTCTTTAAGCACTTCTGCTTTATAAGAGGTACGATTGCCTCTTAAATCCACCATTTCCTTTACAAAAAGGGGTGCAATCATCTTGCCGTTATTAGCCACTGCATTAAAATAGACCAGGGTTTGTAGAATGGTCATGCGAAAGCCCGTGCCAAAGCAGGTATTATAAATTGTATGGAAATCTTGGCGTTTGCGCGGCAGTTCGGGCGCTTTTACCTGTCCCAGCTGTGTAGCAAAAGAGGTTGTAATGTAGAGCGAATCCAATTTGGCTAAATAGTTGGTGAATTTGGGATATTTATCTAAAATCATAGAGGCCACTCCTACGTTGGAAGAGCGTTGAAATGCCTCAATTGGGTAACCCAATCCCTCCGGTTTATTCTCTTCTATATCCCATTTTGTATAAGAACCTCCACGATAGTCAAAGGTATGTTTCAAAATAGGATATCTGTGCACCGAATCGTCAGGAGTACAATCCAAATAGGCTAAAATAGAAGCCAATTTGAAAGTAGATCCCGGTTCTACCATTTGATTGTGGGCATAATTGGTCGTCTCTTCGTAAACTCCTTTTTCTGTGCGTGTTAGGTTGGAATAGGCTTTAATCTCACCGGTTTTAGTCTCCATAACTACAACACAACCCCACTCTGCATTCTCTTTTCTCAACTTTTGTGTCAATTCATTATGTACAATATTTTGAATATCCAAATTCAAAGTGGTATAAATATCTTTGCCATCTACAGGCAGCACATTAGTTTTCAGGGGAATGCTTGCCTCATTTACAATTACCTTGTTTTTAGAACCGAGTGTCCCATAGAGCACCCCATCAAAAGCCCTCTCAAGGCCATAAGAAACGGTATCGGTTTTGACGCCCAAGAGGCGTTTTGCCATCTCGCCATAGGGCAAAATGCGTACAGTTTCCGTGGAGATGTTAACGCATCTCCTTACCCTTCCCAATTGTCCGGGTTTCATATAGTTTAATCGTATCAGAGGCAGATTAGACAAAGCTGCCGTATCTTCGTAAGTAATCCAGCGCTTGCGATTGCTGGACAAAGACCTTATAATAAGTGTATTTTTTCCCTCTAAAATAGCTTTACTGAATTTGGCACGATAGTCGTTCAGAGTTATTTGGGGAAAGCGCGAAGAAAACTGAGCATAAAACTTTTGCGACAACTCCTCAATCAATTGCTTAACCAGAGTTGCATCTTTGCGTGAAATATTTTGTTTACGACCACAATATATCGTATCGTTTTTTCCAACAGGCTGCAACAGACGGCCATCGAGTGTATAGCTGAAAATAGAATAGTTAGCAACTAATAAACGGCCATTTTCATCGTAAATTTCACCTCTTGCCGGTGTAAGGTCATTTTGAATCACATAGCAGCGACAATTGGAATCGTTTGCCAAGGGATTTTGTCTCCAATTCGAGACAGTCATATCCAAACAATCTTTACTTGTCCCTGAATAAAGCATACGTTGAAAGAAGGCCAAATGTAAAATCTTAACAATTACTAGAATAGCCAATGCGATAACCATGAATTTCACGATAACCATGCGCCGTTTCATAAATTTGTTAATTTCTTCAGCCATTATGCATGTGGTTTTAATTTTATTACTTGATTTTACTGTTTTCCATTTGGCTATTCTTGCTCTTTATTTTTCATTGTAATATAGTAGCGTTTTCCGTTTTTTATAAAGCTTTTTGCCTCCATGCTGTTCTCAATATTTTGTCTCACAGGGTAGGGTATGAATTGATTGTTTTTTTCCAAACGTCCTACTTCCATTTTGTAAGCATCGTCAAGAGTTTGCAATTTTCGTGATTTTTCGATGATTTTTTGGTCATTATAAACCAGAGTTACCCCTAAAACAAAACAGTAAAACAGACAGGGATACCAAAAAGTAACCCGTTTGCTAAGTAAAAAATGGGCTCTCAAAAAAGTCCTGATTGGATTTTGTTTGGCTTGTCCCGTTTTTTGCTCTTTTTTTCTGTTTTTAAATTCCATGCAACAATCTTATTTAACAAGTTACGAATTTACAGTTGGCCTTTTTGCGGCTACCCTCAATTTGGCGCTGCGAGCACGAGGGTTGGTGGTAATCTCTTTCTCGTCGGGGATAATCACTTTGCGGGTAATCAATTCAAAGGGAGTGAGTGGATTTCCGAAGAAATCTTTCTTAATAATTCCCTCAAAATTACCGCTTTTCATAAAATTCTTCACTAAACGATCTTCCAGCGAATGATAGGCAATCACCACCAATCGACCATCGGGACAGAGAGCGTCAGTGCATTGCAGCAGAAACTCTTGCAATGCGCCAATCTCATCGTTTACTTCAATGCGCAGAGCTTGAAACAGTTGCGAAAGCGTCTTATTCTCTTTGCCGTGCGGCAATAGCTTTGAAACCACTTCAATTAATTGTTCAGTAGTTTTAATAATCTGATTTTGGCGTTCCTGCACAATTTGTGCGGCTATTTTCCCGCCATTTTTCAACTCGCCATAGGTATAAAACAGTTTGGCTAATTGTGTTTCGGCATAGCCGTTGATAATGTCGCATGCCGAAAGGCCACTGGCTTGATTCATGCGCATGTCAAGTGCGCCGGCATAGCGGTAGGAAAAACCTCGATCGGGAGTATCGAACTGATGAGATGATACACCCAAATCGGCCAATATGCCTTGTACCGGATAGCTTTGATAATATTGTAGAAACTTTTTTAAATGACGAAAATTGGCAGTTACAAAAGTAAATCGACTGTCAATGAGAGCATTTTGATAACTGGTGCTGTCTTGGTCAAAGGCAATCAGGCGTCCTTGCGGGGTAAGACGATTCATAATTTCGCCCGAGTGGCCGCCGCCCCCAAAAGTTACATCTGCGTAAGTAGCCGCGGGATTGCCAACTAAAAAATCAACAGAAGTTTGAAGCAGTACAGGATTATGATAATTGGACATGATTATCCTCCTCCTTTCGTTGCTTATTGATGCTAATTTTTTCGTTCAATTTCGCAAAATCTTCAGGATTAAGGTCAAATTGGGCATTATAGTTATTCAAACTCCAAATTTCAATCAGACCTTTACTGAGTATCACAACCACATCGCGGTCGATTTCGTAAAACTCAATAAGGGGACGAGGAATCACAAAGCGATTTTGAGCATCACACTCAATCGCAAGCAGATTTTTCAAAAATGCATTTCGATAGACCCGGTTTTGAATAATATGCTCATCAAGATTATCCATATAATCTATCTGTTCCTGGTAAGCTGGAGCAGTCCACAATGCAATATACTTTCCAAAACCTCTGGTCATCCAAAAAGAAGTACGGTCATCTTCGGGTAACATTTTGAGCAAGGCCGCAGGCAATTTCATGCGCCCCGACTTCTCAATGGTTACATCCCAATATCCGTACTTGCTTTTTAACATTGTTTATTTATTTTAACTTGCTGCAAAAATACACTATTTTTTATATGCGGATTCCATATTTCAATTCAATTTTTATGTTTTTCTATATTTTTAGCTGTAATCTATTGATTATCATCATGGAAAAATTTGGACAGACTAAAATATTTTTATGCATAAAAATATGAGAAACAATGTTATTAACATTAAAATATTGATAACTAGTGATTTGATAATATTCTGTTGAAAACTCCGGTTAAATATTTATAATATGCTGATTTATAGTGAATTTAATAAAAACAATGCCAAGATAATTCTATAAGCAAAAGTTTTAAAAGGAGAGATTTGGAATAAAATTCAAGTTTGTGGAAAAAATTGGAATAATATGGGCCTGTATGGCAACCCCGGAGAGATATAGAGGAAAAATCTTTTACACAAAAGATTGTTGATAAAAAGAAATACAATATCCGTTTGTTTCTTTTTTTCTTATAGACTTTTACACGATGCACTTCAACAGGCATTTTGCAATGCCTCTAACAATGAATTTGATTGTAAAATTCGCACAACTTTGAACGGCACATCTTTTATGTGCGTCAATGTTTGTATAGCGTTATGCCTTTTTTTTGAATGATAGCCGAGTCTTATAATAACTCCATTGCCTTATTGATAGCTGCTTGCAGAGCTTCCGGCTTTTTGCCGCCGGCAGTGGCCAAAGCAGGCTGACCACCACCACCACCTTCTATTATTTTAGAAACTTCTCTGATAAGTTGCGAGGCACTTTTGCCGGCTGCTATTAAATCATCGGACAATGCCACAACGAGGTTGGCTTTACCGCCTTGTGCCGTCCCCAAAATAACAGCTAATTTTTTGCAACTGTTGCGCACCTGATAGGCGGTTTGCTTCAGCACATCGGCCGACATATCAGAAACTATTTTAATTACGTGAAAATCATTCCATTGTATAATTCTTGTCAAACAATCTTCGGTAAATCTTCGCACACTTTCCTGTTGAAAAAATTCTACCTCTTTACGTAATTTTTCCTGCTCCTGCAGTAACTTTTGAATGGCTTGAGTCAAGTTTGGCGAATTGACCAGCAGCCTCATCTCTTCTATCGCTTGCTGCATTTCATTAACCCAGCTTTCGGCATATTGCCCCGTAACGGCTTCAATACGCCGCACCCCCGCTGCAATCGCACTTTCCGACACAATTTTCAACAAGCCAATATTGCCGGTAGCAGCCGTATGTGTGCCACCGCAAAGTTCTATAGAATCACCAAATTGGATAACGCGCACTCTGTCGCCGTATTTTTCACCGAATAACGCCACGGCACCCATTTTGCGAGCCTCTTCGATAGGAGTATCTGTGTGCTCTTGCAGTGGCGTATTAGCTCTGATTAGGCTGTTTGCTATGGTTTCAATGCGGTTCAACTCTTCTGATGTAACCTTGGAAAAGTGTGAAAAATCGAAACGCAAGCGGTCGAAAGCCACCAGCGATCCTTTTTGCTCCACGTGCGTACCCAGCACCTCACGCAAGGCAAAATGCAACAAGTGTGTAGCGCTATGGTTGTTTTGCGTGCTAATACGTTTTGTTTCATCCACTTTGGCCACAAAAACCGCTGTTAAATTATCGGGCAGTGTAATAGAAAAATGCATCGTTAAATTATTCTCTTTCACTGTGTTGAAGATTTCAATACGCTCATTGATGCTCTCCAGTACACCGGTATCGCCCATCTGTCCGCCCGATTCGGCATAGAAGGGAGTAATATCCAGTACGATTTGGTAATACTGCTTCCCTTTGGTTTTTATACTCCTGTATTTCACTATTTTAGCTTCGCTTGCTAAACGGGAATAACCCACAAATTGAGTAGGTTGGTTATCTGAAATGAGTACTACCCAATCTTCAGTTTCAACAGTTGCTGCCGCTCTGGAACGCTCTTTTTGTTCAGCCAGTCCTTTTTGAAAACCCTCCATATCTACCGAAAGTCCTTTTTCTGTAGCCATCAATTGGGTAAGATCAATAGGGAAGCCAAATGTATCGAACAGTTCGAAAGCAAAATGGCCGGCAATTATCTTTTGAGCACCCAACTTTTGACAGCAGGATTCAAACTTGGCAATGCCAGAAGCAAGCGTTTTCAAAAACGAATTTTCTTCTTCCCGTATCACTTTCTCTATTAACTGCTGTTGGGCTTTCAACTCGCTGAACTGTCCGCCCATTTGATTGGCCAAATCGGCCACCAGCGTGTAAATAAACGGCTCATTAAAGTTGAGAAACGTAAAGCCATAGCGAATAGCGCGACGCAAAATGCGTCGAATTACATAACCGGCACCATTATTGGACGGCAATTGTCCATCGGCGATAGCGAAGCAAATAGCCCGCAAATGATCAGCTACCACGCGCAATGCAATGTCGGTATTGCGATCTTCGCCGTAAGTTTTGTGTGCAACAGTCGCGACTTTTTGGATAATGGGTTGAAATACGTCCGTGTCGTAGTTTGACTTCTTTCCCTGTACGGCCATGCAAAGTCGTTCAAATCCCATTCCGGTATCTACATGTTTGGCCGAAAGCGGTTGTAATTCTCCGGAAGCCAAGCGATTAAACTGCATAAAGACCAGATTCCAAATTTCAATTACCAGCGGATTATCCTTATTCACCAGCGCAGCTCCATCTGTATGGATGCGTTCCGTCTCATCGCGCAAGTCAATATGAATTTCGGAGCAGGGGCCACAGGGGCCAATTTCGCCCATTTCCCAAAAATTGTCCTTTTTATTGCCGAAAAGAATACGTGTTTCGGGCAGATACTGTTTCCACATTTCATAAGCCTCCATATCACGATCGGTGTTATCTTTACGATCTCCTTCAAACACAGTAGCATAGAGTCGATTGGCATCCAATTTCACCACTTGAGTCAAAAATTCCCAAGCCCAGTCAATAGCTTCACGCTTAAAATAGTCGCCAAACGACCAGTTGCCCAACATCTCAAACATGGTATGGTGGTAAGTGTCCTTGCCCACCTCTTCGAGGTCGTTGTGTTTTCCTGACACGCGCAGGCATTTCTGTGTATCGGCGGCGCGGGAGGCAAACGCGGGTGAGTTGTCCAGAAAAATGTCCTTAAATTGATTCATCCCCGCATTAGTAAACATCAAAGTAGGGTCATTTTTAATTACCATTGGAGCTGAGGGCACAATAATGTGTGCCTTAGAGGCGAAAAAATCTAAAAATGCCTTTCGTATTTCGTTGCTATTCATGTATTTAGCTTTTTTTAAAAATTAGGTTGCAAATTTACGTGATTTTTTTGAATTACAAAGGGATTTTATCTATGCTTGTGCATTCATGTTTTTCTTATTTTTGCACTTTCATAAAGTATTTTCACGAAGTTATATTAATCATCAAGTAAAAATGTTAGACAATGTAATACAACTAGATAGAAGCAAATGTAAAGTTTGTTACAGTTGCATTAGGGCTTGTCCGGTAAAGGCTATTCATGTGCGCAAAAACAGCGTCTATCCGTACATTGAAGAGAGTCGCTGTATTTTATGTGGTACCTGTATCGGCACGTGCGCCTATAATGCTATCTCTTACCTTGATTCCACGAAAGAATGCAAGCAATTGCTTAATTCTGAGGAAAAGGTAATTGCACTTTGCGCTCCCTCTATTGCCGGAGAGTTCGATGATATTACCGATTACCGTAAGTTTGTGAAAATGATACGGTTAATTGGGTTTTCCTATGTTAACGAAATGGCTTTTGGAGTGGATGTTATTGCTGGAAAATTCAAGCAATTGACGCATGATGAATTTAACGGCAAGTATTATTTGACAAGTTGTTGCCCTGCTATTGTATCGCTGATAGAAAAACACTACCCGCAATTGCTGGGCAATTTAGCTCCCTATGTATCTCCGGCGGTGGCTTCCGCCATTATCTTGCGTAAAATGTTCGGCGAAAATTTGAAAGTGGTGCATATTACTCCCTGTGTTGCTGCAAAAAAGGAGGTAAATCGCCATACCGGATTGGGGAAAATAGATTGTGTGATTACTTTTAGAGAATTACGACAGCTTTTTGCCGAATACAAAATCAGTGAAACCTTCAGCGAATATTCCGATTTCGATGAACCGCTGGGATACAAAGGCAGTATGTATCCCATTTCGGAGGGCTTTATGGAGGCTACCGGTATGGATACAAGTTTGTTGAAAGAGAATACCATTACCGCGGAAGGACGTAGTTCTATTGCCGCCGTGGAGCAGTTTTTGGCTTATGACAAGATGATGAAGCAGAACTGTAATCTCTTTTTCTGCGAGGGCTGTATTATGGGGCCAGGCACTTCTGAACATGGGAAAAAATATGTGCGACACGCCTTGGTAAAAGATTATATCAGCAGGCGCTTGTCGAATTTTAATATCGAAAAATGGCAGCAATATATTGAGAAGCACTTTAATTATAAGGAACTTGAGATGCGTTTTTTCGACAAAAAATATGAGTTGCCCTCTCCCAGCGAATATGAGACGAAGATAGCACTGAATGTTATTACCGAGCGCAACAACAACAAAGAGGTCAATTGCGGGGCATGTGGTTTCAATACCTGTCGCGGACTGGCGCGCGCTATTGCGCAAAATATTGCCATTCCTGAAATGTGTGTTACCAATTCGCAGCTTTCTAATGTAGAAACTTCTCATGCTGTCAAGAAAAGCATTGAAGAGTTGGCTTTGGTAAAAAATGAACTGAAAATTACGCGAACCGCGCTCGAAGAGACCAAAGAGTTGCTGTTTGCCAAAAATGAGGCTGTTACTATTTTTGTCAGAGGCTTAAAGTCGGGGATTGTTTTCTGTGATGAAAATCTGAAAATTGTGGAATCGAATATCGGGTTTATTGAAATTTTAGGAGATGATGTGAAAGAAATTCATGAAGTGATACCCTATTTGATTGGCGCAGACTTGAAAACATTGCTGCCGCCCACCCTCATTTCGCAAATCCAGTTTATTCTCAATCATGACGAAACACAATTGACCCGCGATGTAGAGATTGAAGATCGCTTAATTAATGTAACCATATTTCAACTCACCGCGAAGAAACTGGTAGGGGCAGTGTTCCGTAATCTTCACTCCAAAGAGGAGCGTCCCGAGGAGATTATCCATCGCGTATCGGAAGTTATTGAAGAAAACCTGCGTCAGGTGCAGCAAATCGGTTTTATTCTTGGTGAAGGAGCTGCCAAAACAGAAAAAATGCTCAACTCTATCATCAAGTCTTATAAGTAGGTTGCGATTTCAATAGCAAACGTTAATTAACAGCTATTGATTTGTCGTAGAATGCGGAAGATAATTTTATTAATGATCCTTCGTAATGAATTTTCACAGCAATGGAAAGTTTTTGGTATTCATGGATTTTGTTTCAAAAAAATTGTAGATATTTGCATTCTGTTTTACAAAAGCTAACACTATGTTATTCAAGGATGTTATGGGAGATGAGGCGCTGAAACGGCAACTTATCAGTATGGTGAAAGAACACAGAATCAGCCATGCGCTACTGTTTTTGGCGCATGAAGGAGCAGCAGGCTTTGCGCTGGCGGTGGCTTTTGCACAATATATATCCTGCCAAAATAGGGGTGAGCACGACTCTTGCGGGGTCTGTTCTTCGTGTATAAAATATGAAAAACTGTCGCACCCCGACCTGCATCTGCTTTTTCCCAATTCTACTTCGCCACAAGTGAAAAAAGATCCTGATTCAGAACAGTTTTACACTGTTTTTCGTGATTTTGCAGTAAAAAATCACTATTTTATCACCCTAACGGACTGGTTGGAGACTATTGAAGGAGAAAATAAGCAACCCTCTATCAATCTGCGAGATACCTCAAATATCATGAACTGGAACAGTACTCGATCGTATGAAGGGGAATACAAGATTTATATCTTGTGGATGGCTGAACGACTTCACTATGCGGCAGCTCCGCGACTGCTCAAAACGCTTGAAGAGCCAGAAAACAAATCGCTTTTTATTCTCATTTCGGAGAGTGCCGATACTATTTTACCCACCATTTTATCGCGTACTCAAATGATAAAAATCGGTAAACCCGATGTGGCGTTAGTAATTGCTAAACTGACAGCGCTTTTTGGAATAACGCCTTCACGGGCGCGGGAATTGGCCATGAGTTGCGACGGGAATATCAACAATGCAATTAAATTATTGCAAAACAACCAAAGTGACAATACTATGCTTGTCCGTTTTCGGAAATATTGGCAGAGCATTCACAGTTTTGCGCAAAATAAAGACAGACAGGAAATTGATTTTCAGAGTGCTTGTCATGCTGTTGACGAAGTGGTTAAAGAGGGGCGCGAATATCAAAAGGGGTTTGTGCGCTATTTGCTGCGCATGGTGCGGCTGATTCTTTTGGAGAACAGCGGTGCAGGGCTGGTAAAAGTGAGCGCTGCCGAACAGGCGGTATTGAATGCTTTTTATGGGACACTTAATGTAACGAACACAACTCCCATTATGCAGGAGTGTAATAAAGCGTTGTTTCATATTGAACGAAACGGTAATACAGCTCTGATTTTAACCGACCTTTATTTTAAAATCAGCGGTTTTTTAACCGGAAATCGCCGTTAAAAATATAAATATGTTTGATAACGAATATTTTATGAAAATAGCGCTGGCCGAAGCCGAGGATGCTTTTCAATTGGGCGAAGTGCCTGTGGGAGCAGTAGTGGTAGCTGGCAGTCGTGTAATTGGGAAAGGGCATAACTTGACGCAACAACTCAATGATGTAACAGCTCATGCCGAAATGCAAGCCATTACGGCAGCAGCTAACTATTTAAATTCTAAATATTTAATAGACTGCAAGCTCTACGTAACCTTAGAGCCTTGCATAATGTGCGCTGGCGCAATTGCATGGGCACAATTGGGTACGCTTGTTTACGCCGCTTCTGACCCGAAGAGGGGCTATACGTTGCTTGACAAACCACTCTTGCATCCTAAAACAGAAGTGATTGCT
>JAISAD010000030.1 GCA_031266895.1 Bacteroidales bacterium | reverse complement strand
TATTTCAATACTTTCAATTCGCATCTTTTCATTAGGAGAATTATCAATAATATATTCCAAGAAATCTACAATATCAGAACATGCGTGACAGTTATCAATTTCATATGTAAGAGATTCATTCATTGTTGCAGGAAATTCACCCTTTGCATAAAATTCTTCTTTCATTTGTTTCCACTTTTCTTCAGGACAAGGGTCATTTAAATACCACAGAAAGAATCGATTTTTAAAATCTTCAAAACCCTCTTCCCGCCACTCCTTATGCCGATAAGGATTATAATCACAATCAGGAATCTCCTGTGCACAGAGCCAGCCGCTCCATAGTCCTACAGTTAAAATAAGCACTGTCTTTTTCATTGCTCGCCTCCTTTCTGCGCAGCAGCCTTTAGCTGGATTAATTCGCTTTGCAAAGCGTCTATTTTTTTATTTTGTTCAATCAGATAGAGGGTTAGCTCTTCCACCTTGCGGAGCAGCATTTCGTCCATATCGCCTACCGTGTAGCCGTTGGCTTTAAACTCTTCGGCAGAGGGAATATCGGGCAGATGCTTTTCCCGGGTTACATAGCGCTCCAGTTCCCTGATATCCATAAGACTGTAATCGGGTTCAAACACATAGTCGGCATCGGGCACATCGGCAATTACCTTTACCGCTTCACACAAAATTTTACCGTTTACTGCCAGCTTATAGCCCTGCGTTTTGTAAACGCCCTGGTCGTAAGTAGTATAAAAGCCTACCCCTACAGTTCCGTCGCCGTATAGGGTAAGTGCACTTACCCAGTTTAGATTGGCTCTAAAGTGCAGATTATCGGCATAATCTACATAGCCATGTACGCCAGTATGTACAAATGCCAATCGGGGAGTATTTACTACAGGCCTATACCATTCGTCCACAGGACCTATAGTTATTGATTTATTGTAATTCATCTGCATATTGCCCCCATTTAAATGCACATTGCCCCCGAACGTAGCATTCGCCTGGTTTAGTATTAGCGGGGTAGTCCAAGTCATGTTATTATTTCCAATATCCATTCTGTTAATGAATTTAATTTCATTGGTATTTAAGGAAACAATCAGTCCCGACTTGAGATACAGCCCCTTATCCAGACAGATACCCCGCCTGTCGGTGTTGATATGAGCATAATTGGCGTCCTGCGACCCCAAATCCAAATAGCCATAGTCCGTTTGTACCCGCAAGGCGCCGCCTGTGCCGTTGCCCCTGATGGCTCCATCAATGTGAAGCTTTTGCAGAGGATTGTCAATGCCAATGCCTACATTAGTATTGGGTAGCCCGCTTGCATTTGAAACGGTACTTCCAATCCCCGCTGTGTTTCCGGGAACAAAAAGGGCTTGGGTACCACTGCCCACAATTCGTAACTGAGCAGCAGCATGGCACGATAAAAGCAGTAAAACTGCACTTAAAAAATGTTTTAAAATATTCATGATTTTTATGATTGAGTAAATAAAGTGCAAAAATAAAACTTTTTATTATGCCGTGAAACCGGTTTTGTTACTTAATTAGAACATGCTTGCCGCAATTTTAGTACAGATTGTTGCAAAAAACAGCACAGATTGTGCTATTTGGCAGACAGCTCTTCGTTTACACGGCTGGCATATAGCTCTAAAAAATTATAATTCAATATTTTAGATATTTCAGTCAAATCGTTGACATAAATGTCATTTTTTTCCAGTAAATGCATTACATAACCGCGATGCCGGCCCATTTTTTTAGCTAGCCAGGCCTGAGATCGCTCTTCCTCTTTCAGCTTTTGCAGAATTAACTGTCCAATTTCTAATTGTTTCATAGGGTGTTTATTAATTAAAAGCGTGGAGTGCATTTGTACTCAAGGTTGTAGGAAACCCGCCTCACAATGAAACACCCACGCCAATAGCGTGTTATTTCTTGTAAGACAATAATTTCCTACATTATGAGCACAAGAACATATTTGTCGCTTTTTCAGTTTATAATTTGGTTATATCATATTAATAATGTTATTATTTATGCTTGTTTTCTAATGATTAAAACATAAAGCAAATAAAATCTGCATTTATCAGCAAATTTTATTAGTCCACATTTTCTTTGTCATTTACGCGGCAAAAATACGAAATTTATGCTGATTGCTATTTCCCGCCCGCCGGCCATGCTTCAGACTTAAACCTTAACCAGCGGTAGTAACCAAACACGGATACTGCTGTATAAATAACAAATAAAACCCCGGTAGGGTAGAGCCCCTTCCAGAAGTAAAGCCCGACTGATACGGAGTTTACAACAACCCATAGCCACCAGTGTTCCAAATATTTGCGAGCCATCAGCCACATGGCGACAATGCTGAGTGCTGTAGTAAAGGCATCTCCGAGAGCTACGGGACTGTCGGTAACCCGGTCAAGCAGTTGCCACAGCGCCACCCAAAAGAGCAGTATGGCGCCCGCAGCAGGCAGTATGTACTTACGGGGAATGTGTGTAATGCCGCTGCAGGCCGCTTTTTCGTTGTGTGTTTGCGCCCGTCTTTTCCAAACCGCCAAACCGAAAATATTGGCGCCTAGATAGTAAAAATAGATCCCCATGTCGGCGTAAAACTTGGAATGATAAAATATGACAATGTAGAACAGCGACATGAGAATCCCGACGCTCCAAAGCCATAGGGAGGCCTTGTACTCCAAATAGAGATAGGCAAGGCCAATACAGGCGCCAATAATTTCGATGAGGTGGCTGATATCCATTGCAGTTAGAATTTTAGAGAGATGCCACCCAAAAAATTAATGCCGGCCTGCGGATTATAAGCATCATATTGGCACAAAGTTCCTCCTTCAAAGTATTGATAGAACGAGCCGTTGCTCTCATATTTCATATTAAACAGATTATTGACAGTGAAAAACAGTCGAATTGCCTCTACGGGTTTTGTATGAATAGTGTAGCTCAACTGCAAATTGCTAACAGAATAGGGCTTTAGCGAAAATTTGCTGTTGCTGCTATTATCCAGATATTGACGGCTTACAAAGCGGGTTTGCAGGGCAATATCAAAGTTTTTAAGCGGAGTAAAAACAAATTCATTGCCGGCAATAACATTGGGCGAAAAGGCAATATCGGTAACGCCCAGGCTCTCCTCCCTGTAGCTGTATGTATCATAATCTATTACATAATTTTTATAGTTGAGTATTTTATTCAGGCTGAATGTGCCGTTTATGCGCCACAGGAAGAAGCGCACCGGCCGATAGGAAGCCACTAATTCAATACCGGTGCGATAGCTCTTATCTACGTTGGCCATCAAGGGATCGCCCACATCATTCAACTCGCCGGTCAACACCAGCTGGTCATGATAATACATATAATAAAGATTGGCATTAAAAGCAAACTTACCGGTGTTCAGAGAGTAGCCCAATTCAAAATCATAAAGCGTTTCGGCCACAGGCACGCGGTCGGCAGGAGCGTCCACAATATCCGAACGGGTTGGCTCGCGGTGCGACATGGCAAACGAGAAATAGAGAGCATTGCGCAGCCTGCTGTCCAAATAGTAGCTGATTCCTGCTTTCGGATTTATAAAATTAGCCCAGCGATACCGGTGAGTCAGGTCGCGAAAATTATCATCAATCCCTTTCACGCTGTAATCAATATAACGATACTGCACATCGCCATAGAGCAGCAGCCTGCGTAATGGCATATACTCTATTTTTCCGTAAATATTGGCCTGGAACTTGCGTCCGGTGTTGTTATACCACCTGAAATGGGGAGAAACGCCACTGGCCACTTCCGTCCAGACAATATCGCCGTAGTGCTTGCCATCATATTCATTTACCGCTCCGCCAATAGTCCAGCGTAACATGCTTTGTTTTTGTATATTGCGAATTTCATCGCTGAAATTGAATGTAAAGCCGTAGAAATAGTTATCCAAAAACTTGCGCACCACCAAGTCTTTTTTCAACTCTTTCACAACCGTATCCACCCTGTTCGTAACCGTATCGGCAATCCTGAAAGTTGTATCCATAACGGGAATAAGACCGGAGTAATCGGAATATCTTCTATTGTCTTTATACTGTTCATAATAACCGATGCCACGCGTGAGATGCAGCCCCACATTGAGATCAAAAGCATGTGTAAGGCCTTCGCGACCCTGCTTCTCCTTTTTATAGTTATAAAACAGCTGATAATGAGTCTGTTGGTAATTGTCGGTTTCATTATTATAATGCTGTTCATTGCCTTCGTTGTCGGAATAAATGCCGCATGAGTTATAGCGGCGATTCTTTTTTAGCGTTTCCGCATCGGTGCCATTCCATGCCAGGCCGGTTTTTTCATTGCCGTACATCAGATTAAAGCGCAGGGTACCATAATCTTTTCCCTTTTTGAAGTCGAGTAATCGGTATTGTGCTGTAAAATAGGCCGAATTAAGATTAGCAGTAGCGTGCTCAACATAGCCTCTGCTTTGCAGGTTGGAATAAAATGCGGTGGCTGAAAAACGCTGCTTAATCAATCCCGTACCGGCGGCCACAGAATTTTTGAACGTGTAGAATGAGCCGGCCGAACTCAACACTTCGAGAAACGGCTTATCATTATCGCTTTCCAGCGTCTCAAAGTTAATGCTGCCGCCGAATGCTACTGCCCCGTTGGTAGAAGTCCCCACACCCCGCTGCAGAGTCAGATTTTGAGTATAAGATGAAAGATTGGGCAGATTGACAAACCACGTGCCTTGCGACTCGGCGTCATTCAGCTCAATGCCATTGAGGGTTACATTAATGCGGGTGTGATCAATGCCACGAAGGCGCATAGCCGTGGCGCCAATGCCATTTCCCGCATCAGAAGTAATAAGCATGGAAGGAATGTTTTCAAACAGATTATTGATGCTTCCATTGCCGATGTTGTCATTAATTTGGTCGCGATTGACATGAGTGCCGGCAAAAGGCATTTCGCCATTTGGGCGTACCCATTTGATTTCCACATTGCTAAGTTGGATTTTAGCCAGCGAATCGGGTAGGGGAGGCGGCGTTTGTGCCGGCAAACGAACCATGCTGGCAGCAAGCAGCAAGCCCGCAAGCCAAAGTCGGCGAGACAAATGTTTGTGTTTCTTCAAAGAAACTCTCTTTTGGATGTAATTTTGCATAACTCTAACAGTTTTAATTAAATTAAAATAATACTGAAAGAGGGTGAAAGTAAGATATAACAACTTCCCTACGGCAGCATTATCTGCATCAGGTTCATTGGGTATATTCTCAGCCCGAAGGCACCCCTCTTGTTTCGGCGGCAAAAATACAAAATTATTTAACTCGGGTATATGCGAAAATATGAGAGCGCGAAAATCGATAGCCTGAGCAGCATATTTTATGGAATATTTCCAAAAGGGAATGACATAATTATAATTTTTGTACTTTTGCAAAATTTTATATCACTATGTTGGAATACAATACTGCAAGGAATCAACTTATCATTAAAACTTACGGACGCAACATTCAAAAGATGATTGAAAATGCCGTAAAAATTGAAGACGTACATAAACGAAATGAGGCTGCTAAGGCCGTAATTCGCATCATGGCGCAAGTAAATCCTGAAACTTCCCATTCAAATGCACAGCGAGAATCGGAAGATTATTGGCACAAATTGTGGGATCATTTGATTATTATCTCCGATTATAAATTGGATATTGACACCCCTTTCCCAAAACTTGTGCCGCATGCGGCCAAACCGAAACAGATAAGGCACAATTACGATAAACGTGCCATTCGTTACCGAACCTATGGCCGCAATATGGAAAATATTATCAAAACCGTATCGCAATACCCCGAAGCGCAACAGCAAAGATTGCTGGAGGTGCTGGCTAATCATCTCAAAAAACTCTTCCTCTGCTATAATCGCGATTCGGTAGAAGATGCATTTATTATTGCGCAGCTTCGTGAAATATCGGGTGGCAAATTACAGTTGCCTGAAACGTATAAATTGGAATCTACCAAAGAAATTTTAAAAAACCACAACAATATGCCGTCCGCTTCCATGCTGTCTCAAAAGAATAACGGCAGAACAAAACCGAAAAAGAGAAAAAAAATCAAAAGACCTCAATTTTAATGAAATTTATTGAAGTTCAAAATGTCAGCAAAAGTTATGCAAAGCATAAGGCTTTAGATGACGTTTCCCTTTCTATTGAGGAGGGTATTATTTATGGCTTGTTAGGCCCGAATGGGGCAGGCAAAACTACTTTAATTCGCATTTTAAACCAAATTACAGCTCCTGATACAGGGCAGGTTTTTTTTCAGGGAAACCCTTTGAAAAGCACTGATATTGAAAAAATTGGCTATCTTCCAGAAGAGCGGGGCCTCTACAAAAAGATGAAGGTGGGCGAACAGGCCATCTATTTGGCCCAACTCAAAGGGCTGTCGAAATTGGCGGCTGCAGATCGTCTAATTTATTGGTTTAAAAAATTCGATATGGAAAACTGGTGGCATCGCAAAATTGAAGAATTGTCCAAGGGAATGCAACAAAAAGTGCAGTTTATCACTACCATAATCCATAATCCGAAATTTCTCATTTTTGACGAACCGTTCAGCGGTTTTGATCCCATTAACACTACATTGCTGCGCAATGAGATGCTGGAATTGAAAAAACAGGGCACAACAATTATTCTTTCTACGCATAATATGGCCTCCGTGGAGGAAATTTGTGATGAAATTGCGCTTATTAATCGCTCCAAAAAGATACTGGAAGGCAAAATCACCGATTTGAAACATCAATTTAAACAGCATCGATTTGAAATACAGCTAACTGGTTGTCAGGAATATGCATTAGAAAAGTTAGCACAACATTACACAATTTTATCACATCGGCAAGAGGACGAAAAACAGATTTTCATGCTGAAAACCGATGAGCAAACATCGGCGAACCGATTGCTGGAAACAGCAATGCCATTAGGAGAAATTGTAGCTTTCAATGAACTTTTACCCTCCATGAATGAAATATTTATACAACAAGTTCAATATTCAAACAGCAGCAATAATGAGTAGTAAAGTAGGCTTAATTATTTCGCGGGAGTATTTAACCCGCGTGAAAAAGAAATCATTCATCATTCTTACCCTGCTTGCCCCTGTTTTAATTGCAGGTCTTTTTGCCGTAATGGTTATTGTTAATTTGAAAAATGAGAAAGAGATAACTATTGCCGTAATTGATGATAACGAATTCTTTATCAATATTTTTAATGACAGTAAAAAAACAAGATTTGTCTATCCGACAGAAAATTTGGAGTTTGTAAAAAAAGAGTGTCGCGAGGGAAAATATGATGTGGTACTGCATATTTTGCAGGGCGAACAGGCGGTTCATTCCAATCTCTACTATTTTGAAGAACCTCCCATGAGCACCACCTCCAACATTGAGCGACAAATGGATAAAATCCTGTTCGATAAAGTGCTAAAAGACACTTTTAATATTAATCCCGACCAATTTTCACATCTTAAAGAGACAGCCAAATCGCAACTGGCCACCATTAAAATGGATAAAAATGGCGACGAAAAAGCCAGCATGACCGAGTTGAATAAGATAGTGGGAATATTGTGCGGCTTTTTGATATATCTGTTTGTTTTTATGTTTGCTTCACAAGTATTGCGTAGCGTTTTGGAAGAGAAAACCAATCGCATTATTGAAGTGCTTGTCTCGTCGGTAAAACCCGTGCAGTTGCTTATGGGCAAAGTTATAGGGGTGGCCTTAGTAGGCTTGACGCAATTTGCACTCTGGATAGCGCTCACCTTGGTATTGCTGCTGGGCATTCAGGTAGCTTTACCCCTCTATTTCAAACAGGACAGTGCCATGCTTGCCATGCAGCAACAATCCCTTCCCCTTGACCAAAACACAATTGCCATGCCGAATATGAATGCCATTAACATGGATAATCCGGCCGGTATTTTGCAGATGATACAGGAATTGTTCCCTGTTTCGTTTGGCACATTGCTACTCTGTTTTCTCTTCTACTTTTTAATAGGATACCTGCTCTACTCGGCGCTTTTTGCAGCGGTGGGATCGGCGGCCGACAACGAAACTGAGTCGCAGCAATTTATCTTGCCGGTTACTATTCCGCTCATTTTGACTATTTCATTGATATTTCCCATATCCGAAACTCCCAATGGCGCATTAGCCTGGTGGCTTTCAATGATTCCATTTACCTCGCCGGTGGCTATGCTCATCCGTATTCCTTCTGGAGTACCGCTGTGGGAATTGCTATGCTCTATGGCATTGCTGCTTGGCAGTTTCTTCCTGGTAATATGGGGCGCTGCAAAAATATATCGTACCGGGATTTTAATGTATGGTAAAAAAATCACCTATCGCGAATTGTGGAAATGGTTGAGGTATTAGCCGCCCCCCTGCGCTACTCCCACTCAATAGTAGCCGGCGGTTTGGAACTGATATCGTAAACTACTCGATTTACGCCTTTTACTTTATTAATGATTTCGTTAGAAATTCGGCCTAAAAAAGAATAGGGCAATTTGGCCCAATCGGCAGTCATCCCATCGGTAGAAAGCACGGCTCGCAGTGCTATAGCATTTTCGTAAGTGCGTTCATCGCCCATAACGCCTACCGATTGCACCGGCAACAATATTGCGCCGGCCTGCCAGATTTGATTGTACAAACCTTCATTTTTCAAGCCTTCAATAAAAATATAATCAGCCTCTTGCAGCACACGAACCTTTTCGGGCGTAACTTCGCCCAAAATACGAACTCCTAACCCGGGGCCGGGAAACGGATGCCGTTGCAGCAGCACGTCTGGAATAGCCAACGCCTTGCCTACTCTGCGCACTTCGTCCTTAAAAAGCAATTTAAGAGGCTCTACCACTTTAAGTTGCATCTTTTCGGGCAGGCCGCCAACATTATGATGCGACTTGATAACCATACCTGTAATAGAAAGCGATTCAATGCAATCGGGATAAATTGTGCCTTGTGCTAACCACCTGATATTTGGCAATTTATGAGCTTCTTCGTCAAAAACATCAATAAAACCCTTACCTATAATTTTACGCTTTTGTTCAGGTTCGGTTACACCGGCCAGGGTTTGATAAAAACGTTGTGAAGCATCCACTCCTTTTACATTGATACCTAAAGTTTTATAATTTTCGAGTACAATATCAAACTCATTTTTGCGTAGCAGTCCGTTATCCACAAAAATACAGTGAAGATTAGTCCCGATAGCCTTGTGCAGCAACACTGCCGCTACCGTAGAGTCCACTCCACCCGATAATCCCAACACTACGCTATCGTTCTGCAATTGCGCTTTCAAATCGGCTACTGTAGCCTCTATATAGGAGGCTGGTGTCCAATCTTGCTTGCATTTGCATATATGTTGCACAAAATTGTTCAAAATAATAACGCCGTCTTCGCTGTGATACACTTCCGGATGAAATTGCACTGCCCAGGTATCTTCATTTTTAATGCGATATGCGGCTATCTGCACCTCTTCAGTACCGGCAATTATTCTGAAATTATCTGGAATTTCAGTGATTGTGTCGCCATGCGACATCCAAACCTGACTGTGAGTGCGTACCCCTTTTAACAGGACATCATCATGATCAAATTGCGAGAGGTGAGCGCGTCCGTACTCGCGAGTATTACTCTGTTCCACCTTACCGCCGCCCATTTGCGCCAGCAATTGTGCTCCGTAACAGATGCCCAGCAGCGGAAACCGGCCTTTAATAAGGCTCAGGTTGGGCTTAAAGGCCTCCGGCTGGTTTACCGAAAAGGGACTTCCGGACAAAATAACTCCCTTGATTCCCTCCTGATTGTCAGGAAACTTGTTATAGGGCAAAATTTCGCAATAAGTATTAAGCTCGCGCACTCTTCGGGCAATTAGTTGGGTATATTGCGAACCGAAATCCAAAATGATAATTTTCTCTTGCATCTGTTATAATGTATTTATAATTTGCTGAATAACAATAGGATATAATTTATGTTCCAACGCATGAATACGAGTTTCTATAGCCTCAAGCGAATCGCTTGTCTCAACATGAAAACACTCCTGCGCTACAATTTCGCCGGTATCCATTCCCGCATCCACATAGTGAATAGTAATGCCGAAAATTTTAACCCCATAATTGTAGGCTTGTTCTATAGCATGCAATCCGGGAAAAGCAGGTAGCAATGCGGGATGAATATTAAGGATGCGCTTGGAAAATCGGCTCAACAACACACTGCCTATCAGGCGCATATAGCCAGCCAGCGCAATCAATTTAACATCCTTTTGCTCCAAAAGGTCAGCAATTTCTGTTTCATAAGCCTCTTTTGATGGATAGTTTTTAGATTGAAATGCAAAAACTTCAATATGATGATTTTTTGCCCTCTCTACGGCATAACATTGAGGTTTATCAACCACCAGCAACACAACCTCAACCTGCAAGTTCCCCTGTTCTATGGCTGTAACAATAGCTTCAAAATTAGAACCGTTTCCGCTGGCAAAAACTGCAATTTTGTCTGTTTTTTGCTTCATTAATTTTATAACTTACTTTAAATAAAGCAATTCAAGCAACTCATGATCCACTTGAAAAGCGTTGCAAAATTACGGGATTTTTTGGAATAGCCTAATGCGTAATTGTTCACGGCTATATTTCTATTATTGTGTTCATGAACTCCGTTTCAAAAATTTTATGTACATTTGCACCGCAAGTTTTTATTATAAAATGATGAATGATTTTAGTTTCTTTGAAGTGCTGATGCTGCTCTGTTTTGCTTGTAGCTGGCCGGTTTCCATTCTCAAATCCTTACGCACAAAAGTAGTTATCGGGAAAAGTCCTATCTTTATGATTATTATTATTTTAGGATATGCATTTGGCATCATTCACAAATTGCAGAACGATCCCGATCTCGTTACATGGCTTTACCTGTTTAATATGCTGATTGTTTCGTTTGATTTGGTGCTCTATTTTATCTACATTAAAAGAAGCAAGATGGAACTTTTTGCAAAAAAACAACAAAAACAACCCAATTCATAATAAAGTTGTATGTCGCTACCCTTTTTTAAAAAACTGAAACGAAAATTATCCGTTTCTGACATCGACGACGTTACGGAAGATGAGATACGGAATATGATTAAAAGTGCTTCCGAATCGGGCGAAATGGAAGAAGAACAGAGTTTTATTCACGAAAAACTGTTCTATTTTTCGGATAAAAAAGCCAAGCATGTCATGACGCACCGTTCTGAAGTGAAATGGATTGACATCAATTTGCCCGAAGCAGAATTTTTGCAGACATTGTTAGATTTGAAAAATAGCCGTATTGTCGTTTGCAATCACCACATTGACGATTATAGGGGAATTATCAAGGTAAAAGAGTACCTGGCCGCTAAAATTTTGCAAGGTACAGTGGTGTTGGAAGAGTTAATTTACCAACCGGTTATATTTTCAGAAAACACGGATGCTCAGGATATTTTAAACGAATTTCGAAAACAGCAAAACTATTTCGGCATTGTATTGGACGAATTTGGAACGCTGGCAGGCATTATTACTCTGCATAATATTATGGAAAATATTGTAGGCGAAATCCCTGAAGAGGAAGAGGTAGTAGAACCCGATTTGACGCGCCTTGATGACAATTCAACGCTGGTAAATGGCGAAGCTCCGATAGAGGCATTGCTTGACGTTATCAACAACCTTGAAATTGATTTTGAAGAGATAGATTATGCCACCGTAGCCGGTTTTGTGCTTGACCATTTGGAAAAAATACCTCTTGCAGGTGACTTTTTCGACTATTTGGGATATAAAATCACCATTCACACAATTGTTAATAATCGGATTGATAAAGTGCTGATTACTAAAATATAGGATTATAAAGATGAACAATTATCTGTCTCGAAACGTCAATAAAATTACAACTAATATATTGCAGCGAATGCGCAATGAGAGCGAAAAGATCGCCATGCTGACCGCTTATGACTACTCTACTGCACGGCTGCTTGACATGGCCAAAGTGGACTCTATTTTAGTGGGCGATTCGGCCGCCAATGTGATGGCGGGATACAAAACCACACTGCCCATTACTCTGAATGAGATTATCTATCACGCCTCTTCGGTGGTACGGGGTGTAGAACGGGCGCTGGTGGTGGTGGATTTGCCATTTGGCACCTATCAGGGCAACTCCAAGGAAGCGCTTCACTCGGCCATTCGCATTATGAAAGAGTCGGGAGCAGATGCCGTGAAATTGGAAGGGGGCATTGAGATTGTGGAGTCGGTGGACAGAATTTTGAGTGCCGGCATTCCCGTAATGGGACATTTAGGGCTTACACCGCAGTCTATCAATAAGTTTGGAACTTATACGGTGCGTGCTACCGATAGCAAGGAGGCAGAAAAAATTTTAAAGGATGCTCAAATTTTGAATGCACACGGCTGTTTTGCCATTGTGCTGGAAAAAATACCGGCCAATTTTGCCAAGCAGGTTACCGAAACCGTTACTATTCCCACTATCGGTATTGGTGCGGGACCGCATGTCAGCGGACAAGTGCTGGTTTTTCACGATATGATGGGAATTACACAACAATTTTCGCCACGCTTTTTGCGACGCTACCACAATCTGGGAGAAGAGATTATCGGTGCGGTAGAACACTACATCAATGATGTAAAAAAATGTGATTTTCCCAACAAAAAAGAGCAATATTAAAATCTTCGCATGTACCACTTTCCTCTTTCAGAACGTATTTTATACGAAGATAATCACCTCATCATTATCAATAAGTTGAGCGGCGAGATTGTACAGGGCGACAAAACGGGCGATGTGCCACTTGTAGAGTTGTTAAAATCCTATTTGAAAGAACGTTACAACAAACCCGGCAACGTCTTTTGTGGCGTCATTCATCGCATTGACAGGCCGGTAAGCGGGGTGGTGCTTTTTGCCAAAACATCCAAAGCTCTCAGTCGCATGAACATATTGCTTGCTGCGCATAAAATCAACAAATTGTATTGGGCTATTGTAGAAAACGGACTTCCGTGCCAAGAAGGGCATTGTATTGACTATATGCGCAAAAATGAGCGTTTGAATAAAAGTTTTGTCTCGTCCGAAATCCAAAAAGGATGGCAAAAAGCGGAATTAAATTACAAAATGGTGGGAGAAAGCGACCACTATTTCAAGGTTGAGGTGGTGCTTCATACCGGCCGGCATCACCAAATCAGAGCGCAACTGGCAGCACATGGAGCAGCCATTAAGGGCGATATAAAGTACGGAGCACGCCGCTCCGGCAAAGACGGCTCTATTGCGCTTCACGCTCGTAGCGTCTCCTTTGAACATCCTGTAACTCACGCGATTATCACCATAGAAGCACCAATTCTAAATTGTGAGTTTAAAAAAATCTGGTGTAATTGAAATTTTTTATGTATATTTGCATTCTATTGTGTACTATACATGATATGGAATCAATTTGTTGATTTGCAATGAATTAGGTTTTACATTGATGCATAATATTATTATAAGAAAACAGCCAGAGTGATTAAAAATGAATATAAACGATAAAAAATTAAACCAATGAAAAAAATACTTTATTTTCTCGCATTTATGGGTATGACCAGTTTGCTTTTTGCGCAGAGCGTTACTCTTACGTATAATGGAGACCCGCTTAATGCGAATGATACTATTTTTGTTCCTGTTGGCCGGCTTAATACCGAATATGTTGCAGGTTTTGTGATGCATAATACCACTTCTGACACCATAAACTTGAGAGCAGCCAAAGAGGCCATTGACCTTGTTTCCGGCGCTACGGTAAGCATATGCATGATGATATGCGCTGATCCTGAAGTAGATACCACGGATTCGGAAAATGTTTTTCCCTTAGGAGGTGGTGCTACTTCGCCTGCTGATGTATTTACTTTACATTACTCCCCTAACGGACATTCAGGGAACTCTTTAATCCGAGTTACGCTGTTTAACGCTACTGATATGTCGGATAATGTGATATTTTATGTTATTTTTGGCACTGAAGTGAGTATTGCCACTACTAAAACTACGGCTAACAACAACATTGCAGCCTATCCGAATCCGGCTACCGACAAAGTTACCATTAAATACAGTTTGAGCAAGGATATGCCTGCCAGGCTGGTGCTTAAAAACCTGATGGGACAGACACTTTACACTGCTCCATTAAGTGCAGGCAGCGATAAAGTTAGCATTGATGTTTCTCAATATGCTTCCGGCATCTATTTCTACTCGCTTTTGATAGGTGAGCGTGTAGTGAGCACCAAGAAATTGCTGGTACGCTAACCTTTTAGAACTAATTCCATGTTTTTACAGGAAAAAATATTTTCCTTGCCATTGCCTCTTTTTCAAGAGGCTTTTTTGCCTGCCCCCGAATCTTCCCCGTTATTTATCACGCTCATACTCTCATTGTCGCTTATGAGTGTTAGCATGATTATGGGGCTTCATCCCTATCGCCTCACTCAGATGCTTAAAGCCATCTTTGTAAAAGGGCGTTTTTCGCAGTTACTCAAAGATAACGATTCCATTAACGAATGGCTCTGTTTTTACCTGCTTGTTATAATTTGCTTTATCGAAGCCTTAGCTTTTTACTGCATTATCAACTACTTACACATGCCGGCTTTCGAAAATTTTACACATGAAGCAAAATATTATATCGGATTTTCCTTTCTTATTGCATATAATATAATCTATTTCTTGTCAGTTATTTTCGTCAATTGGCTTTTTGACAGGCAACATTTTACTAAAGCGCATATTTTCAACGATATATTCCATCGTTTTATAGCTTCGGCATTCATCTATCCCCTTTTGGCAGTTACTTGTTATAATCCCAAAATTAACCTTTCTATTCTCATTTTGCTTGTTTGGGCTCTTGTATATATTTTATTGATTTATAGGAAATTAATTTTATATATAAAAAATATTGGGTTGTTTCATTTTTTTCTTTACTTTTGCACGATTGAAATTTTACTCATTTTCGTAATGATAAAATTGTACTTTGTCTTAGGCAAATAAGGAAAATTGTAGATAAACAAAAAAACGAAGAATGCAAATGAAGATAAAAAATATTTTACTTTCGCAAAATTTACCCGAAGACTTTGAAAAATCACCTTATGCCAATTTAAAGAAAAAATATGGGGTTAATTTTGATTTTTATAAATTTTTTCGGCTGGAAACCATCTCCAGTCTGGAATTTAGAAAGCAAAAAATTAATGTGCTGGAGCACACGGCTATTATCTTTTCGAGCAAAAATACAATTGACGCTTTTTTTTCTTTAATGAAAGAAGTACGCCTTGAGATGCCGGAAACCATGAAATACTATTGTTCTACAGACAGCATTGCCTTTTATCTGCAAAAGCATATTCAATACCGAAAAAGAAAAATTTTCTATCCGAAAATCAATACATCTGCTGCACTGGCTGAAATATTGACCAAAAATAAACAACTCGACTATTTAGTACCATGCGGTACCGGAGAAAAAAGTTTACAGTTAGCTGATTTTTTTGCCAAATATAAGGTGAAATACTCAAAAATAGAGGTATTTCAAATTGTATCCAACGATTTGAAAAATGATGTTGACCTCTCTAAATATGATATGTTAGTCTTTTTCAGCCCATTTGGCATAAGAGCGCTAAAAGAGAATTTTCCGGATTTGCAACCCGATCAATGGATTATCGGCGCATTGGGGACAAAAACTGTTGATGCAATTAAAAAGGAAGGTTGGCCAGTGCACGTGATGGCGCCCACCAAAGAGGCGCTATCAATTACGGCCGCTTTGGACATCTTTTGTAAAGGACATGTGTCAAGAAGACGGTAATTGCCAACGATTCACTTTGACCAGATCAGAACACTTACGTTCCCTGAAAGATATTGAACCGCTTTTACAGCAAAACAAGGCCTCTTTTGCCTATCCGTTTAAATGTTATTGGCGGCGGCAGTTGCATACTCCCGATTCAGTACCGGTGTATCATCGTATTGCCATGGCTGTTCCCAAGCGTCTTTTCAAGCGTGCTGTGGATAGAAATCGCATTAAACGGCTTGTCCGAGAGGCTTATCGACTGAACAAGGCGATTTTATACGAGGATGATACTCTCCAGAAGGTTGATATGCTTTTTGTATGTGTGTGTAAAGAAATTCCTTCGTATTATATTGTGGTTCATGGAATTAAAAATATATTAAAACAAATTGCCTCTCAACTGCGATGAAAAGGACAGGACACTGCATAGACTATGCCGTTTGCCGGTTTTTGATTCTGCTCATCAAGCTTTATCAGGTTACGCTCTCTCCTTTCATTGGCCGTTCATGCCGCTACTTGCCCACCTGCTCCAACTATGGTATAGAATCTCTGCGAAAACATGGCGCTATTCGCGGTACAAGGCTCACTATCAAGCGTGTATGTTCGTGCCATCCATGGGGTGGCAGTGGCTATGACCCCGTTCCGGAACGGGACGATGAAAGCACACATGCTTGAATAGTCTCAATTGTCAATTCAAAAAAAATGTATTTTTGCAGAAAAAATTTTTAATATGGATTTCACTTTGTTAAATACACTCGGAACCATTACGTGGACAGTTGATCCCGTAGCTTTTTCTATTGGTTCGCTGTCCGTTAGATGGTATGGTATTTTGCTGGCAACCGGCTTCTTTCTGTCCTATTTCACACTCAGCAAAATCTTTAAAAAGGAGCATATTTCGCAAACCTTATTGGATAAATTTTTCATTTGGACTGTTATTTGGACTATTGTTGGATTACGATTAGCCCATTTTATCTTTTATGAGCCCGAATATTTTAAAACTTCCCCATGGATAATTCTTTTGCCTTTCGATGAGAATTGGCATTTTACAGGATTTCAGGGTTTGGCAAGTCATGGTGCTGTTATTGCTATCATCACGTTTGTTTGCTACTTCGCTTGGAAGCACAAAATCAACCTGTTCTGGCTGATTGACCGTTCGGCTATCGCTATCCCCATAGCAGCAGGGCTGGTACGCTTGGGTAATTTGATGAATCACGAAATTGTAGGCAGCATTACAACTGTACCATGGGCTTTCAATTTCACATTGGGCGACCCTATCCGTGATGCACAAGGCTACATTATAGAACAGGTAGCCGGCACATTCCGTCACCCTGCTCAAATTTACGAATCAATAGTTTATTTGCTGTTATTTTTAGGACTTGTACTTTACTATTTCAAGTATTCCAAGTCGAAGTTACCGCCCGGTCTTACTACCGGCATTTTGCTTTTCGTGATTTTTACGGCACGCTTTATTATTGAATTTTTTAAGGCAGTGCAAGTGCCTGATGAATTGGAAATGATGTTGGATATTGGCCAGAAATTGAGTATTCCGTTTATTTTAATTGGCTTAGGATTAATTACTTACTCCATTATTAATCGAAAAAAATGTCCAACTTATGTAGAGCCTGTATCTCAGCCTGCAGAAGAAAAAAAGTAAAATTATTCTTTTCAGCTAAATGTTTTTATTTTTTCGTGTAACTTGTATTGTTTTTTTTCTTATACTTGCAATTACAAACGATTACTTGCACTGCTCAAAATATTCATTGACAAAAAATAGCTTGAATTTGCAACTTATAATTATAAAAATGGTTATTTTAGCACTCAAACTCGTTACTGTAAAAATAAACTAAATACAATAAGTTATTCACAAAAAAACCTCGAAGGTATGAAAAAACTTCTATTTACTCCAAGAACCGACACAGTTACGTTATGTCTTCCCCAAGAATGGGTAGGCAAACCTATCATTTGCATTCTTCGTGAAGAACACCTTGATCCTGTAGTAGTCGCGGTCGAGGAACCCAACGTAGAATATCGGAAACAGGAACTTACGCGACGCTCACGACGCAAGTAATCAATTTAACCACAAAGCGCACAGAGTAATTTATGTTGTGCGCTTTGTGATTTTGGGTACTTAATCGTTAGTGCAACTGTGCTCCAATCAGGTGCATAAACTCCTGGCGGGTATTGTAATTGTTGAGAAATGCACCGGTAAATTCGGAAGTAGTAGTTACGGAATTCTGCTTCTGGATGCCCCGCATGGACATGCAAAGATGTTGAGCTTCAATAACTACTGATACGCCAAGAGGGTTGAGTACCTGTTGAATGCAGTCTTTGATTTGGGTAGTGAGCCGCTCTTGCAGTTGCAATCTGCGCGAAAAAGCCTCCACTACGCGCGGAATTTTACTCAGTCCCACAATCGTACCATTGGGGATATATCCCACATGCGCTTTACCAAAAAACGGCAACAGGTGATGCTCGCAAAGCGAATAAATTTCAATATCTTTAACTACCACAATTTGTTGATAATCTTCATGAAACAGTGCGCTACGCAAAATTTCCTCAGGATTGAGGTCATAACCATGCATCAGAAATTGCAATGCCTTGGCGGCACGTACAGGGGTTTTCAATAACCCTTCTCTGTTGGGATCTTCCTGAATGTTGATAATCAGATTTTTGTAATTGTCTGCCAATTTTTCTAACAGGTCGGCATTGTGGATATCTACCCTTTTAAAGCCGCATTCATCGTTTTTTTTTGTCATCTAATCTAAAGAATTGCTTATTCTCTCTTTACCAATAGTGGTTGAAAAACCGTGTCCGGTATAAACGATCATATTGTCGTTTAAGGTGAAAAGTTTAGTTGTAATATTATGTATCAACAGGTTATAATTTCCGGTAGGCAGATCGGTGCGCCCAATGCCGTTATCGAAAAGCACATCACCCACAAAAACCAGATTATTGGTACTATCGATAAGGCAAACACTGCCGGCACAGTGACCGGGCGTATGAATTACCTCTAATTGCTGGTTTCCGTAAAGGATAATATCGCCCTCTTTTATAAATTTATCCGGAGCAGGAAAATCGCTTTTGTCGAAGCCGAAAGCAACACAATAAGCTACCGAATTTTTGTAGATTTCCATACCCTCCTGGTGCATAAGCAGCTGTGATTTAGGATATTTAGCTTTACAAAAACTGTTTCCCAATACATGGTCAATATGTGGATGCGTGCTTATAATATACTTTAAAGTTAACTGTTCGGAAGCAATAAAATCGGTTAATATGGTATCCTCTTGTTCGCCGGCATTGCCGGCATCAATCAGTACTGCCTCCTTAGTGCCGTCATATAGCAAATAGCTGTTTACTTGTAAAAAATTAAAGGGAAACGTTTTAATATTCAGATTGTTAATCTTCACTTGTCGCTGGTCAATCATCTCTTTAATTGAAATATGTTTTTTCATTCTTAATTGTCATTTTTTCGGAGTAGAAGCCGGAGCAATCAGCACACGTACTTGCTTGCCATTGTGAAATTCAATGCTTTGCAACACACTGCCGTTGGGATTCCAATATGTCCAGACACCTTCTTTCAAACGGTTTTTGAAAGAGCCATGCATCTGTTTTTTTCCGTTAGGGTAATATTCTGTTACTGCACCTTCCGGTTCGTCGTTTTTGAAATATTGCACGCGCACCACTGTAGCCGTTTGATTGTAGAAACTCCATTTCCCTGTTTTTTTATCGTAGCTGTAGGCTCCCTTTTCAAGCGGTTTGCCACTCTGGGCATAGTTTGTCCATGAGCCGTTTTTTTGGTCATCGGCATAACTGCCCACTGCTTTTATCTTACCGTTTTCATACCAATATTTGTGGCTGCCGTTTTTTTTGCCATCTTTATAAACATTCTCATATTTTTTTAAGCCGTTAGGGTAGTTGCCACTCCATTTGCCATTCATCTGTCCCTTTTTAAAAACACCTTCATCCTGTAGCATCCCGTTGTCATGCCAGGCGATCCAGTGTCCCTCTTCTTTATCGTTGACAAAAAAGCCTTGCCGCTGCAAATTGCCATTTTCGTACCATGCCTGCCATTGGCCAATCCTTTTTCCATTGTCGTAATTTCCCTTACGCCACATTGTTCCGTCTTCATAAAAGTAGCTCCATTCCCCATTGACTGCCCCGGCTTTAAAGTTGCCCATACTGCCCAATTTTCCGTTAAGATGATAAAATTTCCAAACACCCTCCTGCAAGTCGTTTTCAGAGGCTCCTTCCATTTCTAAAACGCCCTCATCTGTCCACCATTGGGCATATCCATCGAGTGCACCATTTGTATAATGGCCCTCAAAATGTTTTGTGCCGTTGTCGTAATATTCTGTTACCTGGCCATTTATACTGTCGGCAAGATAATTACATGCTTTAAAAAGTTGACCGTTAGGATGGTAAAAAGTCCACTCCCCATCACGTTTTCCTTCTTTCATATTGCCGGTCATTTCTGTTTGCCCTGAGCGATAGTAACTGGTAAAAAGTCCATTTTGAGCCTGGTAATCCTGTGCCAGCCTGTCATCATCATACCACGCTTGCCAATGTCCTGCTTTTACTCCGTTTTCAAAATCACCTTCCATCCATTTTGCACCGTTATTGTGGTAATAGAGCCATCGTCCGTGCTCTTTATCTTCATTTTTTACCCCTATTGACATGAGGGTGCCGTTTTTCCAGTAAATTTTTGCGGTATCCTGCCCTATCAATGAGAACCCAACGGTCAACATCGCTGTTAAAAGCACTGTTTTTTTCATTTTTTTTTCGCTATTCTTAATGAAGTTGCAAAAATACAAAAAAAGAAGACAGGGGTTTAAAGAATTAGCCGAAAAAACAGCATAATGGCATATTTTACAGAATACCCCTATTTTTTGCTGACTTGAATTTTTTATAGAAAATAAATCATTGCGTAAAAAAAACAAAATATTTCGTATTTTTGCAATGCGTTTTTTTAATACCCAACATGTTATGAAGGAGGATTTTTTACACTATTTATGGAAGCATAAAACTTATAATGCTATCAGTTTGCAAACTACAACCGGCGATTCTTTGCGGATTATATCGTCCGGATTGGCACATCAAGATGCCGGGCCTGATTTTAAACAGGCGACTATCAAAATTAATGAAATTACCTGGGTTGGCGATGTGGAAATTCATGTCCGCAGTTCTGACTGGTTTCGGCACGGTCATGAGCACGATGAAAAGTACAGATCTGTGATTTTGCATGTTGTGTATCAGAATGACATGACGGTTTTGCGGGATAATCAGGAGCCGTATCCTACGTTAGAGTTGAAGCGTTATGTGTCGGAAGAGCTGCTGGCGTGCTATCAAACGCTGTCGCTGTCGAAACAGGCATTGCCATGTGCGTTGCTGTTACCTCAGATTCCTAAAATTCAATTGGTTACATGGCTTTCGAGTGTAGGCATAGAACGATTGCAGCGGCGAGAAAAGGCCATTTTTGAACTGTTGCACAGTTGCCACGAAGATTGGAACGAAACACTGTTCCGCTGGCTGGCGATTAGCTTTGGCTTTAAAACCAATGCGCCTGCTTTTGAACAGCTATCTAAAAGCTTGCCGTTGTAGTACTTGCAGAAACATACGGCCTCACAGCTGCAAACTTATGCTCTTATTTTTGGACAGGCAGGCTTATTGCAGGAATCACTGCCCGACGATTCCTATTATACGCAGTTGCAGCAGGAATACGCCTATCTGAAACAAAAGTACCAGCTTACACCTGTTAATCCAGCCTGTTGGAATTTGCTGAGGCTGCGTCCACAAAATTTCCCCTGTTTGCGATTGGCGCAGTTTAGCGAGCTTTTCTTTTCACATCCGTCTATTATTCAAGATATTATGAATAATAATACACATTTGGATTATTTGCGTACTCTTTTTTATTGTAACCCTCATCCCTATTGGGAAATGCATTTTCACTTTGGAAAACTATCGCCCCAAAAGCATACTGTTGCTATGGGGAGAAAAACCGTTAATCTTTTGTTTATCAATGCGATAATTCCTATAATGCATGCCTATTCACATTTTTGGGGAGATGAATTTTTGCAGGCGCGAGCCATGAATCTGTATGAGTCTATTCCCTTTGAAGAAAACCATATTACAAAGTGCTATCGCGAGGCCGGTTTTCCGGCCTATAATGCTCTTTTTTCGCAAGCGATACTTGAGTTGCAGCAGTATTATTGCACACACCGCCGCTGTGCCGAGTGCGGAGCAGGTTGCTGGATTTTGGGGAAGTATAAAAAAAACAGTACTTTTGCCACTGATTTGAATACCTTGGATCCTTGATCCCGAAGTATCGTAAAACTGTTATAATTAATGAATAACAAAGCCAAAGGCCATGTTGCCATACTATCGGCCAATATTATTTTCGGATTGAATACGCCGATATCGCGCGGATTGATGCCTGATACCCTCTCGCCTTACGCTCTCACCTTTTTCAGGATGGCGGGTGCAATGTGCCTGTTTTGGCTTGTTTCGCTCTTTTCTAAACGAGAAAAAGTGCCACTGAAGGATATCGGACTGCTTTTTGGAGCCGGCATGTTTGGTATTTTAATCAATCAAATGATTTTTTTGATAGGATTATCGAAAAGTTCCCCGATTGACTCTTCTATGGTACTTACTTTGCTGCCTGTTTTCAGCATGTGTCTGGCTGCTTTCATTCTCAAAGAGCCTGTTACCATAAAAAAGGTGGCAGGAGTGGTGATTGGGGCAATGGGAGCGTTGCTGCTGATTACTCACAATTCGGGTGGACAGATTGGCAGTGGCAGTCTTGCCGGTACGCTTTTAGTGATGTGCAGCAGTCTTTCGTATGCTTTTTATCTAACCGTTTTCAAAAGTCTGATAAGCCGCTATTCGCCTGTTACAACCATGAAGTGGATGTTTCTTTTTGCTTCTCTCATGGCATTGCCATTCTGTTGGCGGTCTATAACTGCTGTAGATTATGCGATGTTAAGCGGTGTTACCTGTGCGCAGATTGGCTATGTGGTTTGCGGGGCTACCTTTTTATCGTATTTGCTAATCCCAATCGGGCAAAAGTCGCTGCGGCCTACGACCTTGAGCATGTATAACTACTTGCAGCCGATTGTGGCTTCATTAGTAGCCATCGGCATGGGGTTAGACTCTTTTAGCATGGAAAAAATAGTATCGGGACTGCTGATTTTTGCCGGCGTCTTTTTAGTAACGCGAAGTAAGTCTCGAGAACAAATGAGGGTGGAAAGTTGAAATAGGGAGAGTATTGTTTAAATTAATCCAATTCGTACCCTACACGGTTTATAGATTCGATATTGTCAATTTTTTTAAGGGTTTCAATTAGCTTGTCGAGGGCTTTCACATTTTGGATGTACAGCATAATGGTGCCGGCAAAGACGCTGCCTTTGCTCTCAATTTGCAGGGAACGGATGTTGAGATCAAATTGATCGGAAATAACATTGATAATGTCACGTATCATTCCTTTTTTATTGAACCCGCTAATTCGCAAGCCCGATAAAAAGGCAATATCCTGCTCTTTATTCCATTTGGCTTTGATGATGCGGTTACCGAATTTTGACATTTGCTCTATTGCTTTGGGACAACTGGTCTGGTGCACCACGATTTCATCATGCGACACTTGAAACCCTACCACTTGATCACCCGGAAGCGGATTGCAGCAAGGGGATAACGTATATTTGATGATGTCAACAGTATCGTCGAGTGTAAAAATATCGGGATTTGTTTTCAACTGTTCATAAATCAGATCGTCAAGCGAACGGTTGGAAATTTCTTCCGATACACGCTTTTGAAACTCTTCCAGTTCTATGTTTTTTTCATTCGAAAGAATTTTTTTTGCCTTATCCGATGTCAGCTTGTTCTGTGCTACATAGTTCCAAAATTCAACTTCCGATCTTATTTTCAAAGATGCCCGCAGCTTATTGATGTTCTGGCCGCTATACTCAATTTCCAATTCATCAAAAATCTGTTTCAACTGCTGCTCGCCTTTGTCCACCGATTTTTTATACTCTATTCTAATGGACTCTTTAATAGATTCGCGTGCTTTGGATGTTTTGACACAATTAAACCACTCGAGTTTTGGGGTCTGTTTTTTTGAGATGATAACCTCTACCTGGTCGCCGTTTTTTAATATATAGTTGTTGGGTACAATGTTGTAGTTCACTTTAGCTCCAATGCACTGACTGCCTATTTTGGTATGCAGGTCGTAGGCAAAATCAAGCACAGTTGATCCTGCGGGCAGGGTTTTCATATCGCCTTTGGGGGTAAAAACAAAAACCTCTTTTAATTCCAGATTGAGTTTAATTTCGTTCAAAAAGTCAAGGGCGTTGCTGTTGTCGCTTTTCAACACCTCTCTGATTTTCGACAGCCAGTCTTCCACCCGATTTTCGTACTCGGTCGGCTGCCGGTTTTCTTCCTTGTATTTGAAGTGGGCAGCGAATCCCTTTTCCGCAATTTCATCCATTCGTTTAGAGCGAATTTGCACCTCTACCCACTTGCCGCTGTTGCTCATTGCTGTAACGTGCAGTGACTGGTAGCCGTTGGCTTTCGGGTGGACAAGAAAATTGCGCTCGCGCTTCGTATTGGTCTGATAAAGTGAAGTAACAATGGTATAAATTGCCCAGCAAATCCGCATTTCGTCTTCGGGAGCGCTATCGAATACGTATCTTACTGCAAAAATATCGTAAACGTCTTCAAAGTTGATTTGCTTACGCTTCATTTTCTGGTAAATGGAGTATATGGATTTGGTGCGGCTCGACATTTCGGCTTTAATGCCTGTCTTTTTCAATTTTTCACTGATCGGCTTTACAAAGTCGGTAATCAGTTTTTGCCGTTCCGTTTCGGTACTGCTTAAACGGTTCTCTATTAGATGATAGGAGTCGGGATCGGTGTAGAGCATGGCATAATCTTCCAGTTCGCTTTTAATGCTGTAAAGTCCCAGGCGATGCGCTATCGGCACGTAGAAAAATGAAGTTTCGGAGGATATTTTCAACTGTTTTTCGGGCGACATGGCGCTAAGCGTGCGCATGTTGTGCAGGCGATCGGCCAGCTTAATGAGTATCACGCGAATATCGTCTGACATGGTGAGAAATATTTTTCTAAAGTTTTCAGCCTGCACAGATATGCTGGTATCTAGAATAATATTTTCGATTTTAGTTAATCCGTTCACAATTTTGGCTATCGTTTCGCCAAATATATCCTGTATGTCGGTAATGGTGTAGCTGGTATCTTCTACCACATCGTGCAGAAAGGCGCATGCTACCGAAGTGGTGCCCAGGTTGATTTCCTGCGATACGATTTTGGCTACTGCCAGCGGATGATAGATATAAGGCTCTCCGGTACGGCGACGCATGTCCTTGTGAGCAGTACAGGCAAAAGCGAAAGATTTGCGAATGAGCCTGCGCTGCTCAACACTGGTTTTATCATACATGTAAGAGAGCAGCTCCTTATATTTCTGCAGAATTGTTTTTCGTTCAAGTTCGGCATTCGGAATGTAGGGAATCATTGTTAATGATTAATGGTTAAAATAGATGATGCTTATTTTTTGATGATTTTCATGGTTGCAGTATGTTTGTCATCAGTAAGTTTCAGCATGTAAAGTGCTGGCGGCAGGCCTGAGAGATTCAGGGTGTTGACCCCGGCAGCAAACTGCTCTGCGCGTACTGTACGACCGGTCATGTCGAGCAGCTCGGCCTTTACGGTGGAGAGATTGTTTTGAACTGTTACATAGCAGGATTCCGCAGCGGGGTTGGGGAAGACAGCATATCGCGACTCTGCAACCGGATAACGATCAGTGCCGACTGTTTGCAAGGCTTTTTGCACTGCTGCGTAGGCATTGATTTTTCCGTTGCCGAACCATGCTTCAGCTCCCTGCTGCCCGGTCCAACTGTCCTGGCGAGCAGTTTCGATGATGATCTGTTTCACCTGTGCCGCCGACAGGTGTGGATTGACCTGCAGGATGAGTGCTGTCACTCCGGCAACAAAGGGCGAGGACATAGATGTACCTGAAAGGGGTACAAATTTGTAGCTGCGATTATTAAAAGTAATGGTTCTAAGGGTAGAACCGCTATATTCTGTAGTGTAGCTTGACAGTGCAGCACCCACTTCATAGCCGGGGGCGGAAATTTCCGGCTTTATGCGTCCGTCAATTGTGGGGCCATGACTTGAGAAATAGGCTATATTGCCATAAAGCAGGTTTCCGGAACCGGCGCGATATTCTGATTGGTGGGCGGCCACTGTAATGGCGCATTCCACGCTGGCGGGCATTCCCAGGCCGTATTTGCGATCGCCTGCTACAGAGCCGGGCCAGGCGGCATTTGCTACAAAAGCATCGCCCCAGTTACCCACGTCTGTAGTCAGTTCTACTACATTAAAAGCATGAAATTCGCCGGCACTGGCTGTAGCCATCAGGCCCATTTTATAGTTTGCCTGACTTTTCTTTACTCTGAAACGCACCTCAGGCCGATGGCTGTAGGGGTCTTCCGTTTCAATGGCAATATTGTAGAAAACGGTATCCGCATTCACTACCAGAAAAGTGTCGATATAGCGATCGCCGCCCTCTGTGCTGTAAAAGGGAGTGGTTGCCAGCGCTCCAAAGCCGCTGTTCATTACGTGCAAGGCAAACGAGAACGGGGTGTTTGGCGAACTGGTCATGGAGACCGATTGCCCCCAAAAGGCATAGTGTCCCATATTGTCAAAGTTGACAACAGATTTAAGCGTGTCGGCATCTCCGGAAAAGGTGTGGCTCAAGTGAAAGTACACGTCTCCATTGTTTCCGGCGCTGGTTACAAAGACAACTCCCTGCTCCGAAAGCTGCTGCATGGTTTCGGCTAACCGTCCCGAACCGTCCATGTTGCCCATGTAGTACAGCCCCCAGCTCATGTTAATTACCAGCCGCTTTTGGACTTCCTGCGCCTTTTCAAACATCCAGTTAAAGCCGTCAATTACGGCCTGTTCGTCCACCAGAAAGGTAACGAGCAGCAGGTCGGCATCGCAGGCTACCCCGCGATAGGGAGTGCCGGCGCCGGCGCCTCCTGCAATGGAGGCTACGTGCGTGCCGTGATAGCCGTAAAAATAGACATTGGAGGTGTCTGACTGGTACTGTAGCAACCGATCTTTCCCCATAATCTCCGTGCCGTAGTTAAAACTCTGGGGCGCAGGGCCTTCATTGCGAAACTGATCCCATGCTCCCAAAATGCGGTAGCGGTTCATGGCCGTGTCGTAGAATACGGGGTGCGAATAGTCGAATCCCCAGTCGGTAATTCCGATAATTACATCCTTGCCCGAAAAGCCCTCAGGCAAGCCAATGCCTTTCCATACCGAATCTACGCGCCCGTCGGACACGGCGCGGTTCAGCCACTCTCCGTTTACAGACCATGCCGGCTGTGCCTGCGTTGCTGACAAGCCTGCCCAAAAAGCTATAAGCAGACAAATTTTACTCCAGTTTTTCATTTTTCAACTTCTGATTAATATGGTTTATACTGCAAAAAACAGACTTTTCTCGCCTTTTTTTTCTGCTTGCAAAAATACAGGAAAAAGTTCTCCACGTGTTCTCCGATTTTCATCATGTTACGAGGCTTGGTATCGGCTTGATTATTCAGCGCGCCTTTATGCTCCTTTTTCTTCCATTTTTTACAAAATTCAGAAAGTAAAAAGCGCCCTTCCGTTCATTTTTTACGCTATTATTGTATTATAAATAACTCATTATCATCAGCATACAAAAAAACAAAAAGAATAGCGGTTTGTATTAATTTTTTTCGCATAATTGAAGCGTCGTTTTGGAACGGCATAAAATTAATTGTTTAACTAAAAAATAAAACAAGATGAAAAAGTTTAGATTAACTCGAATTCTGATGTTGCTGCTCTGTGGAACTGTGTTTATGGCTTCAAGCTGCAACAAAAAATGTGAACTGGAAGCGAAAGAGGGATTTACTATTGTGGGCACTGATGCCGACTGTTATTATAACCCTGTTTCGACCGAACCTGAAACCACCTACAAAGAGGGCGACCTCTACAGTGTAAGCGGCGTAAAAGGCATAGTGTTTGCCGTAAGTGCTGACAAAAAGCATGGCTCTATT
>JAISAD010000018.1 GCA_031266895.1 Bacteroidales bacterium | reverse complement strand
ACTTCCGGCACCTCATCCATGCCCTCTTTTATTTTTTCGGCAATCGTTTTCGTAAAACCGTAAGCCGACACGAAAGCAAGCAGAATGCGGTTCTTTACTGGATAGCTGGTCAAATAGTTGCGACACAAATGCTCAGTTTTTGCTACAATCTCCCAGCCATGAGTTCTCAAAACAGGACCATGTCCCGGACATATCGTTCGAATGGGCAAATTCCTGATTTTATCAATAGCTTTCAAGAAATAGGAACTGAAAGGTTTCAAAATTACATCAAAATAGTATTGAAACGCATCACTATAGTCACCCACAAGATCATCAAACATCGCCTCATGGCAGAAGTGCGCACCAAAAGAGTCGCAAGTAAAAAGAATTTCCTCTTCTTGCAAATAGGTATAGGTGCTGTCAGGCCAATGCAAGTTAGGAGCATTAATAAACGTTAAATGTTTGTTTCCCAAATCAATAACATCACCATCTTTGGCCGCAACTTGTGGAAATTTGAAACCTATCTGATTACTCAAAAATTTGAGCGCTACCATAGAAGCTACCACTTTTGCATTGGGACATATTTGCAACGTTTTGAGCAGACTGCCCACATGATCGGGTTCGGTATGGTTAATAATAATGTATTCGATTTCGGTGGGATCGCACATCTGACGCAACTTTGCTTCATACACATCCCAAAAGGATGCTTTGACTGTTTCAACAATCGCTTTTTTTTGAGCATTAATAAAATAGGAATTATATGTTGTCCCATACTGGGTTTCCATAACGATATCGAATGTTTTGATATCCCTATCCAATACACCAATCCATTGGACAGAATCGCATATTTTTAAAATCTTATTATCCATAGTATTAAGCAGTTAACGTTTTTTGATAGAAGAATGCAAAGATACAGGAAATTTTCCAATTATAGAGAAACAGGATGAAAACAAAAAGCCTACCTGCCCATCTCCAGCATGCGCAACAAGGGTTGTTTAGCCAATACCATAAGATTTTCATCCAGTTTTATTTCAGGTGTTTCTGTTCGCAGTGCCTTCTCAATTTTGGTCAACGTATTTTTCTTCATATATTCGCAATCATTACAACTGCAACTTTGGTCAGTAGTAACTATGTGAAAAACTTTCTGCGAATTTTGATTCAGCATCTCGTAAATAATGCCGGTTTCGGTAGCTACAATATATTCTTGAACGCTGTCGCTACTCACAAATTTGAGCATGGCAGCGGTAGAACCCACAAAATCGGCAAGCGCCAGCACTGTGGCTTTACATTCGGGATGTGCAATGATTTTGGCTTGAGGATAACGTTGTTTCAGATCAAAAACAGCATCGGCATTAAGCTGATCGTGTACATGACAAGCTCCGTCCCAAAGCACCATATTACGTCCGGTAGCAGCATTGACATAAGCTCCCAAATTACGGTCAGGAGCAAACACAATATTCTCATCCACAGGAAATTGAGATACTATATTGAGAGCATTTCCTGAAGTAACAATAATGTCGGAGAGCGCTTTTACGGCTGCCGAACAGTTGATATAACTCAAAACGGTATGGTTGGGGTAGTTTTGCAGAAATTGGGCAAAATCGTCTGCCGGACAACTGTCGGCCAACGAGCAGCCGGCTTCCATATCAGGAATGATCACTTTGCGAGTTGGGTTAAGTATTTTGGCTGTTTCTGCCATAAAATGCACGCCGGCAAAAAGAATAATCTGGGCATCAGTGGTGGCGGCAGCCTGCGCTAAAGCCAAACTGTCACCCACGTAATCGGCTATTTCCTGCACTTCGGGCAAGGTATAATAGTGTGCCAGCAAAATGGCGTTTTTCTCTTTTTTCAGTTTTAGAATCTTATTTTTCATTCATAAACAACTTATTTTCAACAAGTTCACAAATAATATGTCCAATCAAACCATGTGCTTCCTGAATGCGGGGCGTGTCGGTTGAAGGCACATTAAGTAAAATGTTAGCGAGAGACAGCAAGTTGCCCTGAGCGCCGGTAAGCGCCACAGTAGCGATATTCATTTGGCGTGCCATTTCAAAGGCTTGCACTACATTAGCCGAATTTCCGGAGGTAGAAAAACCTACCAGCACATCGCCTGCCTTGCCCGTGCCTTGCAGTAATCGAGCAAAAATGCGGTCGTATCCGTAATCATTAGCTACGGCAGTGAGGTAAGAACTGTTGCAGTGGAGCGCTTCGGCATTTAATGGAGGCCGATCGAAAGAAAAGCGACCCGACAATTCTGCGGCTATATGTTGGGCATCAGCTGCGCTTCCGCCATTGCCGCAAAAATGAATTTTGCCGCCACTGGTCAACGAACAGCAGACAAGTGCAGCAGCCTCCTCTATTCTCGTTAAAAACGAGATATCATTCAATAACTGCTGTTTCAGCATAATGCTCGCTTTCATTGCTTTTCTGATTTTTTCCATGCTTCTTCAGTAACAAAAATTGAGATTACAAAAATAGGGAATTTTTACGTAACAACTCCGCAAAAATCTTAATAAATGTTAATCTTCCTCATTTAATAATATAAAATTGCATATTTTTGCATTTTCAAAATTTTAAAATTTAACAGAAAAAACATGGCAACAACAGCTGATTTTAGAAATGGACTTTGCATTGACTATAACAATGAGTTATGGACTATTGTAGAGTTTCAGCATGTTAAACCGGGGAAAGGTCCCGCTTTTGTAAGAACAAAACTGAAAAACCTACGCTCAGGCCGCGTTTTGGAAAATACCTTTACTGCCGGCGTAAAAATTGATTTGGCTCGCGTGGAACGGCGGCCATACCAGTTTTTATACAAGGAAGGCGACTCCACCTATAATTTTATGCATACCGAAACCTATGAACAATTGGCTATTGAAGAGGGTTTGATTAATAACCCCGGTCTATTGAAAGAAGGACAGGGAGTTGAAATTATGTATCATGCCGATACTGATACACCGCTTACATGCGAATTGCCGCCTTTTGTGGATTTGCAGATTACTTATACTGAGCCAGGCGTAAAAGGCGATACTGCCACCAATGCTGCCAAACGAGCAATCGTAGAGACTGGTGCAGAGGTATTTGTGCCACTCTTTATCGAAATCGACGAAAAAATTCGCGTAGATACCCGCACCAATAAATATGCGGAAAGGGTAAAATAGGGTTCCTCTTATTGTTGATTTTAAAATTATTCCTTAATGAAATTTGAAATACCAATTTTGCTGAAAGATATTGTAGCAATGATTTCACAGCCCGTGAAATTGATTGGCAATTCTGAAATATCTGTAACTGGAATTAACGAAATTCACTCTATTGAAGCCGGAGATCTCACTTTTGTAGATAATAACAAATATTATAACCGCGTGTTAAAAAGCGCTGCCGGTACTATTTTAATAGACAAGGAAATAGAAGCGCCGGAAAGCAAAACCCTGCTTATTGTAAAAGATCCGCTTTGCGCCTATACTGAGGTTATGAACCATTTTATCCACTTTAATCCGCAACAGGAAATGATACATCCTTTTGCTCAAATCGGCGAGAGGACAATAATACAGCCTGGAGTTTTCGTTGGTGAAAATGTAGTAATTGGCAAAAATTGCCTGATACATGCCAACGTATCCATTTATGCAGATACCATTATCGGTGATAATGTGATTATTCACTCCGGATCGGTGCTGGGCGCTGATGCATTTTATTTTCAACGCCGAAAAGAGGGATGGGTAAAACTGGAATCGTGCGGCCGAACTCTTGTTGGAAATAATGTGGAAATTGGCTGCGGCGTTTATATTGACCGAGGCGTGTCAGGCGATACCGTCATTGGAGATGGCTGTAAATTAGACAATATTATACAGATAGGACATGATACCCGCATCGGAACACGCTGCTTGATAGGCTCCCAATCGGCAATTGCAGGCTGCACCGTTATTGGCGACGATTGTCGAATTTGGGCTAAATGTAGCATCAATAAAGACCTGCACCTTGCCAATGGCACCACGTTATTAGCGCATACGGCCATAAATAAGAGCGTAGAAAAGCCCAATCAGATACTGTTTGGCATTCCAGCCGATGAATCGCATCGTAAATGGCGAGAAATAGTCGGTGTTAAAATGTTGCCAGAACTAATGAAAGAGTTTGCCCAATTGAAAAAAGAGGTAGCAGAACTGAAAGAAAAAAGTGTGTAACAAAGTCATAATTTTAATACTTTCTCCATTGTATGGATCTGATTACACCGATACCTTGGGAATCGGTGTCTATATACTTTGATGGAACCGAAACTCAACAAGTTGGCATTGTATTATAATAAAACCAACCATCGAAGGAATAAAAAGCGGTAGAGATGAGGTGCTGGAAAAGACGATAGAAATAATCAATGCAAAATAATATGGAACGAGAAGATTATTTGAAAAAACAAATAGATCAAATTGGACGAATCTTAGGAAAAATACTCGTTGATTTTCTCGGATTACAAAGCAAAGGGCAGGCAGGTATCGGAATTGAACTTGCCAATCAGGCGCTAAAAAGCGAATTGGATTTTGATATTCAGGAATTAACTGATATACCGACTGCAGATTTTATGCATACGCTTATTGCAGAAAAGAAATTTACTGATGACAGCCTGGAAAAATTAGCTGAAATACTTTTATTCATAGCAGATAACAAAAAAGACAAAGAGCAGAAAGCCCTCTATGAGAAATGTTTAACAATTTTTGAGCATCTTGAAAAAGTCGGAAATACCTGCTCCCTTGACAGAATGTGAAAAATGGAACGTATTAAAAATACCTTTAGTCAGGTTTTGTAAGAAACATAATAATCAAAAAATATCATACACAAAATGAATAATGAAGAAACAAATATGGATTTGGTAACCGTAGCTGTTGAAAACTATCCTTATCAAGCCTCTATACTCAAAGCCTTGCTTGAAGAGGCTGGTATCAAGGTCTTTTTGCAGAACGAGTACATGGCTCAACTGTATGGGAATACTGTTGGTGGCATTGCTGTTCAAGTATCTAATGCAGATGCAGAAAAAGCACGCGAATTGTTAATTGAAAACGGACATATATAAACATGGCCTTTTTATTACCAATAAGGCTCTAAAATCATTATTCCTTCCGGCTTCGTATATGTTTTGCAAAAATTGTATTGGAGTATTTTGTCTTACGAAAGTAAGTTGTCCAATGACGGCAATTGACGCCTTTTGTTCGATATCATTAGTAGTTTAAATTCGTAATTCCTCCGGATAAAATAAACAATCTTTTCACAGTCTATTTTTTGCAAAAAAATGACTTCTTGAGAACGGTTTGATATAATATAAAAAAAGGCTGTCGTTTTTTCTGACAGCCTGAAATTGGTTCTCAAAGTCGCAATTTCTACTATTTTTAAATTTCATTGCGATTCTTTTGTCGAATTTTTTTTCTTCGTCTCTTAATCTTACACGTATAATAAAATCTGATTAACAGCATAAATAAACAGCTTATGGATATCGCTATAATTAATGCCCTGATTTCACCGTTTAAATATGCCGTCCATAAATTCATTCCTGCAGCGAAATTCGCACAAAAACATACAAAGGCAATTCTGGCCTGTTTCGTTTTTTGCAAAAAACGATAACTGCTCCTGCATTTTCTGTATGCCAATTCATAAAACACACAAGTCAGTATGAATGAAATTATGAATAAAAACAAATTTAGCCAATTCATAATAATGCAGACCTTATTTACGCAAAATTGCACTACCAGATCCGACAACTGCACCGATTGTTCCGTCAGCGGCTAAAGTGGCCACAGCGCCTCCCGGACCAAATACCATACCCACAGCCACCTGACCTTGTATTACACCTCCGACAACGCCTGCCGCAAAACCGACCGCATCAGCTTTAAGCACCTTCATACACTTCTCTCCCCAAGAGGAGAGGCCTTTGGTATCATATTTATCTTCAGGAAAATAGGATACAAAAAACTGATAACTGTATTTTGCTATTGAAACAGTTCCCAATACAATTTCCTTTTCTTTCATTAGCATATCCTCTCTTCCTAAAACATCCTGTTCAATAGCTGTTATGAAATCAGGAAGCGTTTCAACATCAGCACAACTTTCAATGCCATCAAATAATTTTTGCAAAGTCTCTTTTTGAAAATTAGTCAAGGAAGCAAAATATGAATCAGAGAAATCTATAGGATTAGGAGACAGGCAAATGGATTGAATATAATCGTTTAAATAAGCTATATCTTTATCAAAACGTTCAGCCCATTGAGAAGAAGATAAATCTGTGTTAATTTTGTCCATTTCGTTAATCATAAACTTTTTAGCAAACGAAGGAATATCTACTTGATTTTCTTTTTGATATAATTCAAAAAGTTGTTCCATTGCAAGATTATGCAATTCACCAAAATAATCATATGGATTTTGAAGTGTTTGGAGTTTAGAAGATTTATTAGTTTCTTTTTCTTTTCCTTCTTTTTCGCATGCATAGAACAACATTCCGCTTGCTACTACCACTGCCGCTATAACGGCTACTAATTTTTTATTCATTGTTATTCGTTTTTTGATTATTGTATTTTATAGATTGATTTTAAGATCATTTATTACAGTTTAGCGTTTTGTATATTCTGCCTTTTTTTAATATTTTTCAGCCTGTGTCTTTTATTCTATTTTATTTATTTCGACTCCATCGGCCCCTTTACGAAGGGCAATCCTATACATAAGACTCTTGTTTTATTCTATCAAATATAATGTTTTTATTTTTTTATATTGCGGGCAGGGAAACCCGCTCGACAAGAGATAGTATTTTCCATTTTATCCTCTTAATAAATGGATTACAGATTTTTTGAGAGATAAAACGGTAATTCGAGAACAATGAGAGCAAAAGGATAAAAGGAACAAAGAACGAAAAGGCGCAAATACAGCCAACTAGCTCTTTTGCCCTGCTGTTTTTTAAAGAACTTATGCAAAGTTTCCTTAATCTACTCCACTGTTTTTTTATCAATTTCATTAATTCTGACTATTATAGTTTTACGGCAGCAAATATACGATAAAAATTGCATATGCTCACATCTTTTTTTGATATTTTTTCTGCTGATTATAACAAAATTATAAATAAATGTGATTTATTTTGACTTTATTTTCCTAAAAAATTGTTTTCGGAGAAGCTTTTTTGGAAAAAAACAGGGAAGGAATGAGATGAAGACGTAGGCATATTTTTGGAGGGTATTAGATTTCAATTAAATTTGTACTTTTGCACCCTTAAAGAGACTGATCCGTAAAAACTGTTTTTTTGATGTTCAAAAACGCAATAAAAAAATACTGCCCTACCAATTCATTCCGTTTTGGCATTCTTCTGTATTTATGCTATATAAGTATCTTGCCGACCATTGAAATCCGAATTACAGAATGAAAAGAAATGTGCTAATATTATGCGATGCTTTTCCACCGGCTTTCAGTCCGCGCATGGGTTATTTGTGCAAATTTCTGTCCGAGTGGGGATGGAATCCTGTTATTGTGACTGAATATTTGCCTCAAGACCTCTACAGAGATTTAGTTCAAACGCACGATATTACTTACGTGAATTACTACTGGTCGCGCAATCGGGCAGTGCAGAGGTTCAAATATGCATTGGCATTTTTTGCAGATTTATTTTTCAATTACAAAAATTGGGTGATTAAAGGAGCCGCAAAAAAAAAACTCAAAAAGTACGATATTTCTCTTATCCTTTCAAGTTCGCATCGCATTTTTCCCGCTCTGGCCGCCTACCAATTGAGTCGGCGATATCATATTCCGTATCTTATGGATTTACGTGATATTTTTGAGCAATCTTCTCACAATGAGTTGATAAGCAGGAAAATAACTAACATTAAATGGCTCAATAACGGGATAGCGGCTGTAATTACTCGAAAATTGACGCGGCAACGCAACAAAATCCTGAAAAAAGCCGATATCGTTACTACCGTTTCAACCTGGCATGTAGAGACACTTTCGCATTACAACAGGCAAACGCACCTTATCTATAACGGCTATGATTCGGAGTTGTTTTTTCCGAAAACGGTAAACAGTCAACAATTTATCATCACCTACACAGGGCGGCTGCACAGTCAGGAGATTCGCGATCCTGCACTATTGTTTGAGGCAGTGGCGCATTTGTCCGCTCAAAAATTGATTAACCCCGCATTTTTGCGTATCCGTTTCTACAGCGATGCGGCTTCACAAAATATAATTCGTTCTATTGCCGAAAAGTATGGCGTAAACTCTTTTATAGATTACTGCGCATTAATACCGCATTCAGAAATTCCACATTTACTTAATAGCAGTTCCATTTTGTTGCTGTTGACCAATAAATCTTCGGAAACCGGCGGTCCGCAGGGAATTATGACCACGAAGCTGTTTGAATATCTGGCCGTAGAAAAACCGATATTGTGCGTACGTAATGATAAGGGGTGTTTGGAAGCAACCATCAAAGATACGCAGTCGGGCTTGGCTGCCTCTACCGTTGCAGAGACGGTATGCTTTATTATGGAAAAATACTGCGAATGGCAGCAGAAAGGGTTCACTCGCCAAGCCGTAAATCGCTCCGCCATACAACAATTTTCCCGAAGAGAACAGGCAAGGCAGTTTGTAGAATTGTTTGAACAACTGACAGTAGCGAGAGCGGCACAATAGCAGTTTAAGGAAGTTTTTCACTCTGATTAGAGGTTATAATCCCTCTTAACCGCCGTCTCTAATGTATCAAACCAAGCATCTCCATATTTGCGAATTAAAGCCTCTTTTAAGAAACGATAAACCGGTATTTTCAATGATTTTCCGTTTTTACACGCCTCTTCGCATATTCTCCAGCGATGATAGTTCAGTGCATCGAAATCGGGCAATTTTTTAACTCTAATCGGATAAAGATGACACGAAATCGGCTTCCGAAACTCAATTTCCCCTTTTAAAAAAGCTTTCTCAATAGCACACTTCGCAATATTATCCTCATAATAGACGTAAACACACGCTTCGTCATCACATAGCGGAGTAACAAACTCGCCCTCCATATCATAGTCAAAAGTACCCAGCGCTTCCACGGTTGCAATCCCTTCCTGGGTCATATATTGTTGAAAAACAGGATAGTTATCTTCCAAATCGGCAATTTCATCCGGAGCAAGCGGTGCCCCAATATCGCCCTCCACACAACACATTCCGGCGCACTGTGTAGAATCGCAACAAAAACACTCTTCAATCAAATCTTCTGAAATCAAAACATTATTGATATTCAACATAATATAAATTTTTATGGTTTTAATTTTATTTTTTTCAATGGCTTATAAATTGGCCCTTGCGGCGTAAGAAAACTCTGAAAAAGCATTAATTCATCAAATATAACTTTTTGTGGTTCAATGGTTTTATATTCCGTAATCCATGACCAGAACCGTTTCTTATTATCTATTTTTTTAATTCTGCCCAAAGTAAGATGTGGAACCGTATTGCCATAATTGGCCTCAAAACCCATTGACAGCAGTTGATTCTCTATCCTGTCAAAAAGTTGTTGATAGGCTTCAAAATGCTCAAAGCCCAACCAAATGACGCGCGGGGAATAGCGACTTCCAAAAACACCCAATTTATTCATATTTAAGGAAAAAACAGGAACTTCTCGGGCAATTGCAGCTAACATATCTGCGACAGGCTGCACCAATGGTTCGGGAGTAGCGCCCAAAAAACGCAACGTAATATGTTGCAGGGAGGCATTTACCCAAACTACCTCATCATTATGCATAAAATGCTTTAAATCAGCCAATAGCTTAAGATGATCATTGCTTAATTGATGTTTTGTAGCTATAAAAAGTCGGCGCATTTTAGCCGTAGGTAATTTCATATTTTATTGATATTTAATCGATTATGGTATTTTCATATATTTATGACTTTGCAGAGATATAGTCCATTGCGGATGCTGCAGCGTATAATCCACTATTTTTTGAAGCATTTTGGGTGCATTACTCCATTCGGGTTGCAGGTAGAGCAAACAGCGTTCATGCACTTTGTCAGCCTGCTGTTCTGCCCAAAGGAAATCGCAGTCGTCATAAATAATCACTTTCAGTTCGTTAGCAGCCTGCAACAATTCAGGGCGAGGTGGCACATTTTTTTTCGGCGAGAGACAAATCCAGTCCCATAATCCGCTAAGAGGCTCTGAACCTGACGTTTCCAAAAAGAGCTTGCCGCCTTTCCGGCGTACTTCCATGCAAAAGTAATCCATATTGTAGCGCAGCGGTTCGCCGCCGGTAACCACCACTGCTTTTGACGGGCAGTGCGATATACGTTCAATTACCTCATCCACAGCAATCAACGGATGACTTTCGGCATTCCACGATTCCTTTACATCGCAGAAAAAGCAACCCACATCGCACCCGCCAACCCTCAAAAAGTAAGCTGGTTTTCCGGTATGAAATCCCTCTCCCTGCAGTGAATAAAACTCCTCCATAACCGGCAATAAACGGCCTGCAGAACTGGCACCTGTGCGGGTCGCATTTGCCTTTTTTTTAAATTCTTTCATACGGCAAAAATACAAACTTTTCCCGTATATTTGCACCCAAATTCATTTATCGTTATCGTATGCCGTATTTTAAAACAGAAGTGATATCAAACCAACAGCTTGCCTCCGATATTTTTGTGATTAAGACTGGTTGGAGTGAGCAGTCAGTTGGAGCAGGACAGTTTTTTATGATAAAAGCCTGGAAGAATGAATTGCCTCTAATGCGGCCCATCAGCGTTTTCAAAAAGGAAAAGCACGCCTTATCTTTCATGTATCGCGTAGTGGGGAAAGGAACGGAACTGCTGCGACAACTTAAAGTGGGAGATGAAATAACCCTGTTGGGGCCATCAGGAAACGGTTTCCCATGCGGTGAAGTTAGCGGAAAAATTGCTTTAGTGGGCGGCGGCGTGGGCATCCCGCCACTCTACGAAACCGCTAAAACGTTGCTCATTAACGGTAACCAGGTGGATATTTATCTCGGGTTTAAGGAGGAAATTTTTGCAGTGGAAGATTTCCAGCAAGTGTGTACGAACCTCTACATTGCCACAGAAACAGGTGCTTATGGGGCTGCCGGCTTTATTACCGACATTATTGATGTAACAAAATATGACGCCCTATTTACCTGCGGTCCCGAAGCAATGATGATAAAATTAGCCGAGCAATGTTATGAAAAAAATGTAAAATGTTGGCTGTCAATTGAGAAAAGAATGGGTTGTGGTATTGGCGCTTGTCTGGTATGCAACTGCAAAACCAACAAAGGAATGATGCGTACCTGCAAAGACGGTCCCATATTTTCAGCAGAAATGTTTTTTTAAAAGGCTGACG
>JAISAD010000096.1 GCA_031266895.1 Bacteroidales bacterium | reverse complement strand
GTGAATAGGGGGCATATCAAAATAATCGTTACCGAAAGGAGTGTCCTTAAACACCTCTATTGATATTTTTGCGAATTTACGGGTTTAAAAACCTGTAAATCGTTCATTATTAATAGTGTTTGTGGAGCGTACGGGAGTCGAACCCGTGACCTTTAGACTGCCAGTCTAACGCTCTAGCCAACTGAGCTAACGCCCCTAAATTCGAGGATGCAAAAATACAAAAAAACACGAATTATGAACGATATACTATAAATATTTCAATAATATATTGATTTTCAGTATGATAATTTCAATTTTCAATTACGTAGCGCTTCAAGTATCACGTTATCACTGACATTAATAATAGGGTAGTAGCCCTCTTCCTGATACAGATTACGTCCGATGAGCGCTTTTAACCATCGTTTTATTTCGGTTTTGGATCGGTCATTAATGACGAGACTTTTGCTGCCTCCCTTTTGTACATAAAACTGTATAAAATCTCGATATAAAACATCGTTAACATTCATTTTATTTACAAAACTCTTTGCATCTGGATATTGTGATTTTATTTGAGTGCTATATTGCGTGGTGTAATTAAAAGCATACTCCACAAAAGCCGAACTGTTGGCCACCTGATAAAAGGCCGTGAGGGTACTGTCGCGATCTAATGCTACGAAACGATCGGGCATAATGCCGCCACCGCCATAGACTACACGCCCAATTTTAGTATAGTATTTCAATGTCTGATCAAAATGAATGCTGTCGGCACTGTTCATTTCGCCATGCTCATAGCGGCGCACCAAATCCTGATAATAAATGTCCGAACCTTCAGAATAGGTCTTTTGGATACAGCGTCCGCTTGGTGTGTGATAGCGGGCGATAGTTAATCGAATGGTAGATTTGTCAGAGAGATCTATTTGTTTTTGTACCAATCCTTTGCCAAAGGATCTACGACCTATAATTGTACCCCTGTCATTATCTTGCACAGCGCCGGCTACAATTTCGCTGGCCGAAGCGCTAAAATCGTCAATCAGCACCACTAACTCTCCTGTTTCAAATTTGCCGGAGGCCGTAGCATAAATTTTCTCTGTGGGGACATGCAGCCCTTCGGTATAGACAATCATTTCACCTGCGCTCAACAACTCATCACATACCAGAATAGCGGCATCCAGATAGCCACCCGGATTGCCACGCAGGTCGAGTATCAGCTTGGTCATGCCACTATGTGTAAGCCGAGTCAATGCGCGATCAAATTCTTCGGGCGTGGTGCTGCCGAATTGGTTAATTTTAATGTAACCAACTTGATTATCAATCATATAAGATACATCTACTGTGTAGGTTGGTATTACATCACGTCGAATATCATAGTGGTAAATTTCTTTAAATCCGGTGCGCATAATACCTACTTTCACCACACTGTTTTTTTTGCCGCGCAACAGTTTCATTACTTTGTTGCTCTCTATACCGACTCCGGCTACCAGCGCATCATTGACTGTAACAATACGGTCGCCTGCACGAATACCCACCCTTTCAGAAGGTCCTCCACTTATTGTAGCCACTACCATAATGGTGTCATTCATAATATTAAATTGAATGCCCACTCCCTCAAAAGCACCCTCGAGCAATTCCGCCTCCTGTCTGTTTTCCATTGTATTGGCATAGGTGGAATGCGGATCAAGGCTTTGTAACATCCCTTTAATCGCGTCTTCCAGCAATACATTTTTATTCACTGTGTCCACATAATAGCGCTCAATGTATTGCATTACCTCGTCAACTTTATCGTTTCTGACAGCGTGTATTTCCTTTTTTAAGGCATGAAAAAGCAGCATCGTTAGCAAAATGCCGCCCAAAAAGGCCAGGATAAGATTAAAAGGACCGCGCAAACTATATCGGTTTTCTTCTCTTTGAATCATAGTTATCTGTTTTGTCGTTTAATAGAATTTTGATGTAAAAGTTCCAGAAATTTCGTTATAAATTCTTGATAATAATCATCTTGCAATGAATGAGATAAGTATTGTTCCACCACCTTTTGCCATTGGTTCGGTTGCACAATCGGCAGGTGATACTCATGCTTTAGACAGGCAATTTTATCCACTATCCTCATTCTTTTGGTCAATAGCTGGGCAATTTGATCATCAATTGCATGGAGTTGTTCACGCTCTTTGCTGATATTGGCAAACTCGCGTGTTTCGGATTCGGTTTTAAAATCCAATTGATCAAGTAGAAAAGCCAATTCTTTGGGAGTGATTTGCTGACGGGCATCACTCCGTGCTATGGTTGGATTATAATGGGTCTCAATCATCAGGCCGCTAAAGCCATAATTCAACGCCTCTTGCGCTATGGTGCGAATATAGCGCCGGTCGCCAGTCAGATGAGAGGGGTCGCAAATGAGTGGAAGGTTGGGAAACCTGATTTTCAGTTCAATTGGAATTTCCCATATCGGTGCATTACGCAAAATATTTTCACGCCGCTCGGCAAAGCCGCGATGTATAGCTATCAAATCAGTGATGCCAGCTTCTCTCATTCGTTCTATTGCACCAATCCAAAGGGAGAGATCGGGCGATACCGGATTTTTAATCATCACTGTAAAGTTGCTCCCACGTAAGGCATCTGCCATCTCCTGTACTAAAAAAGGATTAACGGTAGTACGCGCGCCCAGCCATATTGCATTGATGCCGGCCTCACGACAAAGTTCAATCTGTTCGGGGCGCGCTACCTCCACACAAACCGATGTTTGAAGCATGTTTCGTGCTTTGGCAAGCCACTTTAGAGCACGTTTGCCTGCCCCGCCAAAATCACATGGGTTACTGCGTGGTTTCCAAACGCCTACACGAAAATAGGCCAATGGCATAGCAATATGTTTCAACTCAATCTGAAGTTGATGTGCCGTCATAAGTACTTGATTTTCAGTTTCTGCAGCGCAGGGTCCTGCAATAATCAACGGTTTCATACTTCCTTTTTTGTTTATACGGCATTATCACTAAAGTATCAACTATTTGCAACAGTATTATAATTTCGTAGAAACCGAATTGTGTTTCTTGTAAAAATAATGCTTTTGATTTGCCGGATCTTTTGCGAGTATTTAGGATTAATACTTATATGGTATGTATGGCCATGTACATTGAATTTTCCCTTGTTGAATTGTAGCATTATTATTTGTAAAATTATGACTAAATCTAAATTTGATGCAAAGATACGAAAAAGTTTGAGAATTTAAACGGCTTTTCTGTTTCCATATAAAAAAATCACGTATTTTTGTACTCAATATTATAAAAAGCATAAATTATATAACGTGATGATACACTGTAAATTAAATACATACGCACTTTTTTTAATAATAGGATTAGTGCTGTTATCGTTCTCTTGTTTTCATAAAAAACAGCCGGTATCGGTTGCACCTGTTTCCGAACCTGATTATCCTGTAGGTGTAATAGATAGCTTGATTAGTGCCGATTTGTCAAACTCAACTATACTCTATCCGTTGAGCGAGGAGTTTATAACCGAATTTTTGCGCACAGCCGACAATTATGAGGGTGAACATTCCCATATATCAGTAGAATTGCCGGCACAGTGGGGTTTAATTTGTGTGGAGCGGCTGCCCGAAGGCCGTGAAATGTGGCTAATACAGTCGGAAAATTACGAATGGATTTACCTGGTTATTACGAGCGGATGGGGCACACAGCGTATTTTGGACTTGGTGCCGATTGCACTCAATTTGGCCGTGCAACATCAGGATATTTTGGAAACAGAAGTCTGGACGGCACACCGAGAAGCAGATGGCGCGTTTACCGTGCATAAATCTTATGAATGGGTGCGTTCGGTAGGTACGGCAACCAAGGAAGAAATCGCTATCAACCCCGAAAACTGGTTAAGAACTGCCCAATATATTGACCGTTACAAAGTAAATGATCTCTGTCGGTTCGATTATAAAAAAATAGAGAAAAATCGTTATAATGCGCTATTTTTCTACTATAATAGTGATGATAGCAAGCCCGAAAATTGGGATGATATTGTGCCAGAATTGGAAGCCTATTGCGAAGAAAAAAATATCTTTTATAGTGAGATCAGTGAAAATTTCAGTCAAGCCATAGTACGTGATTTTAAATTCAATGTATTCGATACCCTTGATTTATCACTGTTTGTCAATGAACCCCCTTGTGGCATGGTAATGATTTCCGATGGTCAAAATATTCGCCAAATCTCATTCGGCAGTTATGAAAAGTTGAAAATTGAGATAAAAAGATATTTTGAATTGGGAAACAGTGGGAGATAATCCTTTTAAATTCTAAATCCTTTGCTCTTTTTTGTGCCTTTTTCCGTTATTTATAAATTGCAATAATGTAGAACTCAACTAGTCTGTGCGCTTTTGACAACCGTGTGATGGTGCGAATTGCGGGTTGATTAATTTTTCAATTTTACCCGTCTGTGTGTAATTGATAAATTTAGTGTATATTTGCACCCCTTTTTTGAAAATTAAAAAATGTTAGATATATGAAAGAGAATTTGGCAATGAATTTGAATCCATTGGTGGCTTTTTTGAAAAAGTTGCCCGAAGCTTTTACAAAGGCAGATATTATTAAATTTTGCGAAGAGCGAGAAATCAAAATGATTGATTTTCGCTATGTGGCTGGCGATGGCAAACTGAAAGTGCTTAATTTTGTGATTAACAATAAGGACTATTTGGAGCAATTGCTTACTACGGGCGAACGTGTTGACGGGTCGAATATTTTTCCTTCGTTTATTCATGCAGGGGCAAGCGATTTGTATGTGGTGCCGCGCTTTTCTACGGCATTTGTTGACCCTTTTAATACCATTTCAACCCTCTCATTCCTGTGTTCGTATTACAATAAAGACGGGCAGCCGATGGAAAATTCGCCCGAATATATTTTGAAAAAGGCATCGGCGGCATTCACCAAGGTTACCAATATGAAATTTCAGGCAATGGGTGAATTGGAATTTTACGTCATCGGTGATAAGGAAGACCTTTATCTGATTCCTGATCAAAAAGGCTACCACGAATCGGGCCCGTTTACAAAATTTGATCAATTCCGCAGAGAATGCATGCTTTATATTGCTCAGGCCGGCGGACAAATCAAATACGGCCACTCCGAAGTAGGCAATTTTACGCTGGGAGATAAAGTTTATGAGCAGAATGAGATAGAATTTCTGGTTTGTGATGTAGAGCAGGCTGCAAGTCAACTGATTATAGCCAAGTGGATTATCAGGGAACTGGCTTATCAATATGGGTTGAATGTTACATTTGCCCCGAAGATCACCGAAGGAAAAGCAGGAAGCGGCTTGCATATCCACACTTGTATTGTAAAAGACGGTGTTAATCAGTTTGTTAAAGGTGTAAAATTAAATTCTATAGCCAAGACGGCCATTGCCGGTTATATGACCTGCGCCTCTTCGCTGACTGCATTCGGCAATACGAATCCCACTTCTTACTTCCGGTTGGTGCCGCATCAGGAAGCGCCTACTTCTATCTGTTGGGGCGATCGCAATCGTTCTGTATTGGTGCGTGTACCGCTCGGCTGGACACACAATAAAGATATGGTAGCCCAATCTAATCCATTAGAAAAACCTGTTAATCAGGATTTTTCACAAAAACAGACAATAGAGTTCCGTTCTCCTGACGGCTCGGCCGACATCTATTTATTATTGGCAGGTTTGGCAGTAGCTGCCCGTCATGGTTTTGAAATGGAGAGCAGTGCGCTCAATCTGGCCAATAAAACTTACGTAGATGTCGATATCCACAGCGAAGAACACAAGAAAAAATCGGTCGATTTGGAACAATTGCCGGCTTCCTGCTGGGAGTCTGCCGACCACCTCTGTGCACATCGTCATATTTTTGAAAAACATGGTATTTTTAATGCTGAAATGATTGATGATATTATTAAGCATCTAAAATCGTTTAATGACCAGCATATTCGCGAAGAGATAAAAAAACATCCTGCAAAGATGCAAGAACTGGTGAATATTTATTTTCATTGCTGATATTGTATAATATGGATAAAATCAAGGAATTAGCTGAAAAATACTGGATACAGGCGGTGGCATTGCGCCGATATTTTCACCAATATCCAGAATTGTCGGCCAAAGAATTTAAAACAGCTGATAAAATTGCAGAAACCCTTGATTTGCTGAATATTTCATATATCCGAAACGTGGGAGGCACAGGTTTAGTAGCCCTTGTACAGGGTGAATTGGCCGGTAGCAAATGCGTGGCTTTGCGTGCCGATATGGACGCCTTGCCTCTTTATGAGATTAAGGAAACGCCTTATCAGTCTCGACACAAAGGCATTATGCATGCTTGCGGTCATGATGCACATATTGCTTCGCTATTGGGTACATTAATGATAATCAGCAACCTGAAACCTTATTTTGGAGGCACAGTGAAAGCCATTTTTCAACCTTCGGAAGAGGAATGTTTAGGAGGAGCAGATGCTTTGATTGAGGCCTGCGTATTGCAACAGCCTGATGTACAGCTTATTTTTGGACAGCACGTTACGCCTGAAATTCCTACAGGGAGCATCGGCATTCGAGCAGGCGCATGCATGGCCTCCAGCGATGAAATTCATCTCACAATTACAGGAAGGGGAGGACATGCTGCGCTCAGCAAGGAGGTAATCAACCCTTTGATGGCTGGAGTGTGCATTTTGTCGGAAATTGATAATAATATCCGGCGCATGCAACCGGCAGATCCGCCTTCAGTAGTGGCTTTCGGAAAGTTTTTGGCGCCTGGCAAATCCAATATTATCTGCGATACGGTTGAAATAGAGGGTACAATACGCACCTTTGACGAAACGTGGCGCAAGCAGGTGCACCACATCATAAAGAAAGTAGCGGAACAGGTAGCAAAAAAAATGAATGTACAGGTATTTCCGGAAATTCGGCATGGATATCCTGTTTTAAACAACGATGAGAAGGCTACCGAACATGTTAGGCGCTGTGCTATACAATATCTTGGTAATGACAAAGTTATAGAATTACAGCCACGCATGACTGCCGATGATTTTGCTCTCTATCTGCAAGAAGTGCCGGGTTGTTATTATCGATTGGGAGTAACAGCAGAGGGAAGCAGTGTACATCAGCTTCACACAGTCGATTTCGATATTGATGAAGAGGCGCTTAAGGTGGGTATGGGATTAATGAGCTGGGTGGCTATCAGTGCGCTCAACGAGAGTCTTTCCGCCTTGTAAGTTCCTCATGTATTTTGGATGCCAGTTCATAATCTTCACATTCCACTGCTCCTTGCAGCAGGTTGTTTAACTCCGTCTTATTCATATTTCGCAGCTTTTCGTCTAAAAATTGATTATAGGCTTCCATATCTTCATTCAACTCTTTTTTTTTTGCGTTAAAATCTTCGGGTTGAATAACGGAAGTGGGAAAAATAGCCGCCTTGCTAAGGATAGTATCTTTAATATAGATTGGAATATTGAATTTCAGGGCTAAAATCACCGCATCTGAAGTACGTGAATCTATTTCAAACACATTTTGATCAGGATCTCGTAAAATCAGATTAGCGTAAAAAATACCCTCTTCATAATGGTGAATAACCACTTTTTGCAACTCGAAACGGGCGGCTGAAATCACCTTACCGACAAGCTCATGAGTTCCCGGCCGCTTAGATGCCGCTTTGCTTTGCTCCATTACAATACAACGTGCCTCATTCAATCCTATCAAAATCGGAATAGCCCGTCCACTGTCCTTTTTTTCTTTCAAAATCAGAACAAAAACCTCGTTCGGCATCCTTGAATTTTGAACATCATAAAATTCCAATTCAATATAATTCATTTACGATAATGCGATTATTTTATGCCTGCAAAAATACATTTTTTTTGAATAGCATTTTTTCTTCCAAAATTTTACTTACTTTTGCATCTTCATTTTGAAGAGGGTTTTTAAGGCTTCGTCTTCCTTAAAATCAGTGAGAAAATAAGTTTTGGAAATTTGCATTATAAATTGTATATCAATAAATTAAGATGAAAAAGATGGGTCTATTAGTTCTTTCCGGAATCTTTTTAATAGGATGCTGCGGTAAAAAAGAGCAGTCGAAAGAGTCTGCCGAAACGAACCCTTTTATGCAGGAGTGGAACACTCCCTACGGCGTGCCTCCTTTTAATCTGATTAAGCCGGAGCATTATCTACCGGCTATTCAAGCAGGTATTGAAGCGCAAAACAAAGCTATCCATGCCATTATAGACAATAAAGAGGCACCTGCTTTTGCCAATACCATTGAGGCACTCGAATATAGCGGAATGCAGCTTGACAAGGTAACAGCGGTATTTTTCAATATGTTCTCCTGTATGAGTGACACAGTATTGGAGAAATTGTCGGAAGAAATAGCGCCGCTCCTGTCAGAACACAGCGACAATATTACGCTGAACAAGGCGCTTTTTGCCAAAGTCAAGACAGTATATGAAGCCAAATCGCAGTTACAGGGCGAAGAGGCGCGCCTGCTCGAAGAGACCTACAAGCATTTTGTACGTGGTGGCGCTAACCTTGATTCGACGCAACACGCCCATTTTCGCGAAATTAATAGCGCTCTTTCTACTCTCGAACTGAAATTCGGCAATAATGTCCTGAAAGCCACCAACAACTATAAGCTGGTGGTGCATAATGTCGCCCAATTGGATGGAATGCCTGAAAGTCAACTTGCGGCGGCGCTTGAAACAGGCAATGCCGACCCTGCCACTAAAAGTAAATATGTATTCACTGTTCATTTGCCTAGCATGGAGCCGTTTTTAATGAACTGCAAAGACCGTAACCTGCGCAAAGAGTTGTGGACGGCCTATGCTAATCGTTGCATTTCCGGAGAACCCGATAATCGTGCTATTATTGATACTATCGTAAATCTGCGGTTGGAACGTGCCAATATGCTTGGTTTTGCTTCGCATGCTCATTATGTACTTGACGATTGTATGGCTAAAACGCCCGGAGCGGTAAATCAGTTGCTGCTCCAGGTATGGCGTCCCGCATTAGCCAAAGCCAGACAGGAAGCCGCCGAATATCAAGCGATGATTAGGGCCGAAGGGCAAAATTTCAAACTCGAACCTTGTGACTGGCGCTACTACTGCGAGAAATTGCGTAAAGAGAAATACGATTTGGACGATGAGACTATCCGTCCCTATTTTGCCCTGGATAATGTATGTAGCGGTGCTTTTACAGTAGCCGAAAAACTATATGGAGTTACTTTCAGGGAAAATAAGGATATTCCCGTGTATCAAGAAGATGTAAAAGTATATGAAGTGCATGAGGGCAACAAAGTGATTGCCATTCTTTACATGGATTTCTTTCCGCGAAACAGCAAACGGAGCGGCGCATGGATGACTAATTTTAGAGAACAATATGTAGATCAAAACGGAAAAAATATTATTCCGGTGGTATCCTTGGTATTCAATTTCACAAAGCCTGCCGGCGACAAGCCGGCATTACTCAATTTTGATGAAACGTCAACGCTTTTCCATGAGTTTGGGCATGGATTGCACAGCATTTTGTCGCAATGCCACTACAAGTCGCTGTCGGGGACTAATGTTCCTCGCGATTTTGTGGAAATGCCCTCTCAAATTATGGAAAACTGGGCAAGCGAACCGGAGGTATTAAAAATGTATGCAAAGCATTACCAAACCCGCGAGTCTATTCCCGATGCGCTGATTGCCAGACTTGAAGCTGCTGCACATTACGGACAAGGCTTTATCAATGTGGAATTGCTGGCTGCTTCGTTCCTTGATATGGATTATCATACTATTACGAAACCGACCCGCATTAAGTTGCCCGATTTTGAAGAGCAGGCAATGCATAATATAGGGCTCATTCCTGAAATTATTTCGAGATATAAGAGTCCCTACTTCCAGCATGTTTTTGCAAATGGGTACAGTGCAGGATATTACAGCTACACATGGGCAGCAATGCTTGACAGCGATGCATTTGCCGAATTTAAGAAAAAGGGGCTTTTCGATCCTAATACTGCCAAAGCATTTCGACAAGTGATTTCGAGTGGGAATACCAGGGATCTTATGGAGTTATATGTCCAATTTAAGGGACAACAGCCCTCTATTGATGCGCTGTTGAAAAAAAGAGGATTAAAATAATCTGTTTCCCTGAAATATTTTTTGTATCTTTGCCGGACGATAATAATCGTTAACTATATTGTTTCATTTAAAACTAATACATGATGAAAAAAATGCTTTTAATGGTAAGCTGTGCGCTTATCTTTTCTGCTTGTTGCTGTGATAAAAACGAGCACAAGACCATCTCTAAAATCGATGCCAATGGTTATGCCTACGCGGAGGTTACCAACGACCCCTATAAGGCACGTATCTACACTCTGAAAAACGGTTTAAAAGTCTATTTGACCAAGAATAGCGACGAACCGCGTGTACAGACCGTAATTGCCGTAAAGGCCGGCGCTAAGGACGAATCCCGAGACAATACAGGGTTAGCACACTATCTTGAGCACATGATGTTTAAGGGAACTAACCATTTTGGTACAATGGATTGGAAAAAGGAGCGTGTTTTGCTCGACAGCATTACCAACCTTTTTGAACTGCATAAACAGGCCGCTACGCCCGAAGCTAAAAAGAAAATTTACAAGCAAATAGACGCAGTTTCCAATGAGGCTGCCAAATATGCCATTTCTAACGAGTACGATAAAATGGTAGGAGCACTTGGCGCTTCCGGCACTAATGCTTTTACCAGCCATGACCTTACCGCTTATGTTAACGAAATTCCCTCTAACGAAATAGAGCGTTTTATGAAGCTGGAGTATGACCGCTTTACCAATATGCAGCTGCGCCTCTTCCACACTGAGCTGGAAACCGTTTATGAAGAATTTAATATGGGGCAGGACCATGGCAGCCGTATGGTATGGAATAAATTGTTTGAGGGCCTTTTTAGCAAACATCCGTACAAAACCGATGTTATAGGGCTTCCCGAACAGCTTAAAAATCCCTCTATGAAAAGCGTAATGGAGTTTCAGAAAAAATACTATGTATCCAATAATATGGCGATTTTGATGGCCGGTGATATTGACTTTGAAAAAACCATTCAAATTGTGGATAAGTATTTCGGTCGAATGCAGGCGAATAACAGTCTCGATCGACCGGCAAAAGTGGAAGAGCAGCCGATTACCGCTTGCCGAACTTTTCATGTTGCTACGCCCGATCAGGAGTGCATTGCGGTGGGCTATCGTTACGGAAATCCTCAATCGAAAGAGGCGCTTTATCTGAACCTTATCAGTGATATTCTTTACAATGGGAAAGCCGGACTTATTGATTTGGATTTGATACAGCAACAGAAAGTGTTAGAGATGCAGGCAGCCCGACAGCCATTGAAAGATTACGGTATTTTCATCTTTCTGGGCCTGCCTCGCGAAGATCAATCCCTGGAAGAGGTAGGTAAATTGATACAAGCAGAGATAGCCAAACTGAAAGCCGGCGATTTTGATGAAGAGCTGTTGCAGGCCGTTATTAATAATAAAAAGCTGGAAGTAATTCAAACCGTAGATGATCGCTACTCCTGCTACCGTTTTCTTGATGCTTTTATTAATGAAATAGATTGGAAAGATTACATTTCGGAAATTGATGATATGGCCAAATTGACCAAAAAAGATATTGTGGCTTTTGCTAACGAATTTTTTAAGAATAACAACTACGTTACCGTATATAAGCATACCGGCAAAAACAAGGATAAGGTAGAGATGGAGAAGCCGCACATTACTCCAATAGCGATCAATCGTGACAATGTTTCTGCTTTTGCACAGTCTATTTATGACATGAATCCCGAACCTGTTCAGCCTGTTTTTGTCAATTTTGACGAAAAAATTGCTCGCGAACAGCTTGCCGAAGGCGTTAATTTCTATTACACTCACAACACTACCAATAATATTTATGAGCTTAATCAGTTTGTAGAAATATCTAAATATACTGATAAAAAGCTGGCGTTGGCATTTGATTATTTGCCCTATCTGGGAACATCAAAATATACTCCCGAAAAGCTTAAAATGGAGATGTATAAGTTGGCCATGTCGTTTAATGCAGTATCTACAGACGGCAAGCGCAGTTATGTAGAACTCCGTGGGCTGAACGAAACTATGGATCAATCGCTCTCTCTGATGGAAGAGATGATGAATGACGCCGTAGTCAACCAGGAGGCTTACGATAATATGGTGCAGGATATTCTAAAGGATCGCGCCAATGCCAAGCTCGATA
>JAISAD010000076.1 GCA_031266895.1 Bacteroidales bacterium | reverse complement strand
AGCCAAAGATAAAACCAACCATGACATTTCTGCCGACACGGTTATTACGTATGTGGCGGACTACTACCTGTGGAAGAAAGATTTCCCCAAAGCCACGCTGGCTGCCTTTTATTGCGGGCGGGTATGGTCGGAGCGGAAAGACGACAAGCTGGCCCTGCAAGCCTATTTGGAAGCTGCCAGGCTGGCCGCTAATACCACCGACGGCCTGCTGAAAGGCAAGATTGCCCATAATACCGGATACATTTATTATACCTCAGGAACCGAATACCAAAAAGCCATTGGCCATTTTAGAATAGCGGCTGGTCTATTCAGCGCCGAAAACCACGATGTCTTTACCCTTGCATCATTGCAATTACTTGGTATTTGCTTTTTGTTGCAAAACCAGCCCGATAGCGCAGTATTGTACCAACAGCAGGCATTAAATATAGCTGCCGCTTCACACGACACGACAGCCTATGCCAACCTGCTGAATTCCTTCAGCGTAACATACAGAACAAAACATGACTACCTGCAAGCCAAAATATATGCACTACAGGCAGCCGCCATAGTTGAGAACAGGGAAAACTTGCTGAACCTTGCGATTATTTACTACAACCTGCATGAAAACGACTCGGCGGCTTGCCATGCCCATCGGGTAAAACAATTATACGAACAGGACAGCCTGCCACTTCCCGCATCGCTGTACAGGTTGTTGTCTGACATAGCAAAGCAGCGCCGGCAGTTTAAAACGGCGTTAAGCTATCAGGAACAATACACGCAGCAGGTGCTCGAAATAAACGAAGAAGAAAAAGAACGGTCAATAGCCGGCATACGTGAAAAATATGATATGACGCAGGTGGAAAACGAAAACCAGCGGTTGCAGAGTCAACACTCCCGTATAAAGCAGCTCATATTGCTTGCAGCTATCCTTATACTGTTTCTTTTCTTTCTCTGGAAGCGGCGGCAGAAAAAACGCTTGAAACAGATACAGCATGACCGCGATCAATTGTTCGAGCAACATCTAAGTTCCTTTAAAAAGGCAGGGCTTCTGGAGCAACAGTTGATGAAGCTGGAGCAAGACAAAGAAAAAAGAGAAAAGATATGTAAGAAGGTACACCAAATATATTACGACGCTAAAGAAGGCTTGAGTTGGGATCAACTTTACAGCTTAATTAACAGCCAGTATCATGGCAGGTTTGAACGGATAAGGCAACTTTTCCCGGAATTGACCGAACTGGAATTTAAAATAGCCTGCATGGAATATAATCGCTTCAAAAATAATGAAATGGCAGCTTGTTTGAAATGTCCGCAAAATACGATTACTACCAGAAAAACGACCCTCCATAAAAAAATAGGATTTACCGGAAAAGACGATTTCAGGGTACATTTTGATAAATTGACGGGGTAGTATTCTGTCGCCAGTGCATATTTTTATTATATTGCCATTATATATATGAATAAATAAACAGTTGTAAATAAAGAATATGGCATTATTAGAGCAAAGAATTTTTATATCTTTATTATATGTCGCCTAAAAGTGGTTTTTAATTGAATTTTACGCAATATCTTTACATTCAAATTCAAAAAACATTAATTATGAAAAAAGTATTTATCCTCCTTTTCGTTTTAGCCGCCCTCGGCGCAAGCAGCATACAGGCGGCAGGCAACAGTCTTTCGATTACAGCGGAGCAAATCCTCATTAAAGAAACCAACAAAGTTAGCGGGCCTTTGCGTTCTGCCCCTGCGCCTGTGGTAAGCGCATGGCTGGTGGACAGCCAAATTTCCCTGACCTTTTTGCAGGATTTGGGCACAGTGACCATTACCGTTACCGGTACGCAAGGCGAGGTGTACCAAACCTCTGTGTCGGTTACCGACGGGACGGAACTCACCATTGACACGCAAGGCTGGCCGGCCGGCGACTATGTGATAGAAATAGTACGAAGCACCGGCAAAACCTATACCGGCGACTTTGAGCTATAGCGCTCCGCGCGATAAAGCCGCTTGCGCGACAGGGTGAATGCCCTACGGGCGATAAATGCGCTCCGCGCGGTGAAGCCGCTTACGCGGCAAGTAAAAATAGATGAAAGGGATAAAAAGGGCAGGAAGCTGTTCATTTCTAAGACGAAAACTTCCCGCCCCGGATTCCCTCCTAAATGAAAAAGGAGAGTGTGACAAAGATACGTAATTTTTAATTTACCTTCAAGCACCTGCGTAGCGCAGGACGGAAAGGTGCGTTTATGAACCTGATTTTAAAGTAGCTTTCTTTAATTTTAGCGCATTGTACGAAAACAATACAACTAACAAAAGGCAAAAAACTTTCGCCGAAAAGAAAAATTGAAAAAGTAGGCGATTAAAAAAAATACGATTATGAAAAATATTAAATTAAATGCTTTGGAAATGTTCCAAGTTAGAGGGGCTGATGGGACAACTGTTATAACTAGTGGACAAACTGTTTCATATCAATGTTCTTGTGGATGCTGTTATGCAGGACAAAAAGGCGGATCTTCTGTTAATGATAACATGAATGCTAATCATGCTGGTCGTCTTAATAGTACATGTCAAGCTGTGGCTTGGACGAGTGTCAGAGCAATACAATAAATAAATTGTATTTATAAAGAAAGTTTAATAAATTTATATATTTGTAACGTAGCATCTTGCAAAACAATAGGCGCTATTAATATTTGCTAATTGTAATTTTTATTAAACTTTCTTTTAGTTAAAATATAATTCTATAAATAGAAATATGGTCACACAGAATATTTTACATAAATTTCGTGTAGTAACTATGATAAAGATATCATGTAGTATTTTGTTCTGTTTTTGCTTTTTTTGTTTTGGTTTTAAAAATGAAGAATCCAATAATACCTCTAATATCGAAGAATTTAAAATACCATTTAAATTGATAGATAATAGGATCGCAATAACAGTAAAGTTAAATAATCAAATCTCCACGACTCTTTTTGTAGACAATGGATGTACAGAGCTTATGTTGACTGAAAAATTTATAAAGCAATATACAGATATACTACATCTTAAAAAGTATCCGCAAATCACTGCCGTAAATCATTTTTTAACAATCCCAGCACAAAAAGCGTATATAGCACAAGGTGAAATTTGCTACCATATTGAAGAGCATGTGTTTATAAATACAAATTTATCAGGGTATACAATAAATAATGAGAAAATAAAAGACTTTATAGAGGTCTTTGATAATGATTATTTTAACGAACTACAAATAGATGGAATTATTCCACTAAGATGCTTGGCCACGAATGGCATTATTAAAATCAATAATAATGAGCACTATATTGAATTTCCTACTCAAATAGATACATTAGCAATAGAATATAATTATCAACTAAAAAATAAATTACAAATAATACAATTCCCTATTACGTTTGTTGATACTCAAGGACAAGCGCATTGTCATAGATTGGCAACATTATTAGATTTAGGTTTTAATTCGTCTAATTTATTGTTTAAGAATTCAAGAACTAAAGCTATAGAAAATTATGCAGATAAAAATATTAGATCGTCGGAAAGACATTTATTTTTTCAAAAAGTAAAAATGGGATCCGAAAACACATTAATGCATGGTTGTACAATGCATAAAGGGCAAGAATATCATATATTTGACTTGTTAATAGGAATGGAAATACTTTCCAATTATGATTTATATTTTGATTATATGACTAATAAAATCTATGTACGCCCATTATCTAAAGAATTATTTTACCTTAATGATTCGACATCGATAATTGCCGGTATTTGTCTTGCGAGCGATTTTTTTGTCGCAAATAAAATTACGAGTATAATAAAAACGGATATTCGTTTAGGAGACATTGTATTAAAAATTGATAATACATATGTGCAGAATATATCGCGAGATAGTTTATTAAAAATTCGGAAAATATCTAATGACAATATATCGCAACAATCCATAGTTGTAAAACGAGGTAAAGATACATTGTTATTACAGCGTGTTCGAAAATGATTTAATAATATACTAATTTTATGATAAAATTGGAAAATATAATATATCAACTCTCCAACCTCCATCAACTCACTTTTGAAGTCACCGACGCCTGCAATTTGCGTTGCAAATACTGCGGCTACGGCGAGTTCTACGATGACTACGACAAGCGGGAAAACAAGATGATGAGTGTGGATGCGGCGCTAAAATTGATAGATTACTTAGCGGCATTGTGGAACTCGGAACAAAACAGTTCCGCCAAACGCAATGTATATATCAGTTTCTACGGGGGCGAGCCGCTGCTGAATATGCCGTTTATTGAAACTATTGTAAGATATATGGAGCGCTTGGATTGCCCACACCGTTCATTTACTTTTTCCATGACTACCAATGCGCTGTTGCTCCACCGTGATATGGACTTTTTAGTGAAGCACCGGTTTAATACATTGATTAGTTTAGACGGCAACGAATATAATACTTCATACCGGCTAGATAAGGCAGGGTATCCCGCATTTCCACGTGTCATTAAAAATGTGAATGTTTTGCGCGAAAAATATCCTGATTATTTTGAACAATACGTAGATTTTAATGCCGTATTGCATAACCGCAATTCGGTAGAAGAAATTTACCGGTTTATAAAAGATAAGTATAATAAAACACCCAGTATTGGCGAACTCAACAACATGGGCATCCGGCCCGACAAGGTGGAATTATTCCAACAAACCTACCGCAATTCCAGTGAAAGTCTGCACCAGTCCGAACATTACGAAGCCATAGAACAGGATATGTTTATGAAAACAGGCAGCTATCAAAGTGTGGCTATATTTCTACATCAATATGGTGGTTCTACTTACCGCGATTATACAGATTTATTATTCGACTCAACGGCTGTAAAACATATTCCTACTGGAACCTGTTTGCCGTTCGGTAAAAAAATGTTTGTTACGGTAAATGGGAAAATTCTGCCTTGTGAACGCATCGGGCATCAATTTGCTTTGGGCTCGGTGTCGGAAGCCGGTGTACAGTTAGACATGCAGGCCATCGCCGATAAATACAACGCCTATTATGACAAAATGGAAAGGCAATGCAGCAAATGCCATAACACACGAGCTTGTATTCAATGTGTTTTCAATTTGGTTGATTTGGAAAGCAATCCTGTATGTTATGGTTTTATGAATAAACAGGATTTTGAAGCATACAAAGCAGCGCAAATGGATTTTTTACGCAAGCACCCGGAGGATTATTACCGGATTATGGAAGAAGTAATAGTAGAATAAAACGCATTACAAATATGTTTAACACAGGTAAAAATTATTGGTTGTATATTGCCTCGCATGTTTATTGCCGCATACAGGAAGGCCGCGCTTTGTTGTACAACACCCAGAGTGGAACATGTATAGAATGTGCATCCGGAGAAATTATTGTTTTGCTGCAATCGCTACACGAAAAGAAAAATTTGGGTGCAGTATGTTTTGAAGGGAAAAAGTTAGCCGAAGAACCTTACCGGAGTTTTCTTGCGGAATTTTGCGAAAAAAACATGGGCGGCTTAGCCGAAGTGGAGCAAGATAAACCCATACAACTGATGCCCATACTTAATTTGCAGCGTGACGTCGAAAAACTGCAAAAAGACAGGGAACGCTCCAGCGGAGAAAACGTTTTACAATATCTGCAGGAGTTAAACATATATGTAAATGACACGTGTGATGTGCAATGCCCTTTGTGTACAACCTGCTTCCGCCAGGGTTTGTGTTGCACAAGCAACCGTAAGCAATCGCATAGTTTAAGCAAGTCGACGTTACAAAAAATCCTTACACAAATACAATATGCGCCTGTTGGAAAGTTGAATATATTTGGCGGCAATATTTCGGAGTATGCGTATTTCAAAGAATTGGAAACCCTGTTACAGCCGTTCAAAGAATATACCCACTTGTGGGTGCATTATGCCAATGCGGGCAATGCCGAAAGGCTCCTTTCAGGGTTTAAATATGATGTTCCGGTTACGCCGCCCATTGACGAAACATGGCTATGCACATGTCTAAATCGTTTGAATGGTGAACAAACCACTTGGCATTTTTTTATTACCGGCGAAGAAGATTATCAACAAACGGAGCAAATGCTCGAAAAGTATGCGATTCCGAACTATGTGTGGCGTCCTGTTTATACGCAAGCCAACCGGACTTTTTTTGAAGAGCAGGTATATATGACAAGGGATGATATTTTCTCAAAACCTTTGTCGTTCCGTCAGATTTTTGCGCATCAAAAGTTAAATACTCATTTTTTCGGTTCATTAACTGTTTTGGCTAACGGCGATGTATATGCCAATGTAAATAGTGCTAAATTAGGAAACGTGAGAACCGATTCCATATTGAATTTGATAAATAAAGAAATGAGTGAAAACACCGCTTGGCGCCGCACACGCGACAAAGCGCCTTGTACGGATTGCCTCTATCAATATCTTTGTCCCTCGCCGTCCAATTACGAACGGGTGATTGGCCAACCTGATTTGTGCCGTATATAAAACAAATACTGTAACTCGCCCGCAAATGAATAATTTTATCTTTACATCAACTTTCACCGCGCGAAGTGCATTTCCTCATTTCTTAACTCTTAGTTCTTAACGCTGTAACTAAACAATGTTTCCCTTCACCCACCAGCACGACGCCATGGACTGCGGCCCCGCCTGCCTGCAGATGATTGCCAAACATTATGGCAAGCACTATCGGCTGGAGAGCTTGCGCAACAGCTGCTTTCTTTCGCGCGAAGGAGTGTCGTTATTGGGCATCAGCGAGGCTGCCGAGAAGATAGGCTTTCGCACCACCGGCGTGAAAATTACATTCGAGCAACTGTGCGAAGTGCCCCTGCCGTGCATTGTGCACTGGAAACAGAAGCATTTTGTGGTAGTGCATGAAATAAAAAAAGGCAGGGTGAAAGCCGCTTCGCGGCAAGATGAATGCGCTTCGCGCGATAAAAAAGATAAATGTGCTGCGCACGATAAAACATCCATTTTATCTATTTTATCCAGCCGCGCAGCGGCTTCACCGCGCGAAGCGCATTCACCCTTTCACCGCCCGGAGGGCAAGGTGAAAGTGGCCGACCCTGCGCACGGACTTATTACTTACAAGGCCGAAGAATTTTTGAGCGGGTGGCTGTCGTCGCGGAAAGATGGCGAAGACACCGGCATTGCGCTGCTGCTGGAGCCTGCGCCGGAATTTTACGCGCAGGACGGCGAACAAACCGACCGCACGAAATTCGCGTTTATCCTCAAATACCTGCGCCCTTACCGGAAACTCATTACACAACTGTTTTTAGGGATGTTGTTGGGTACGTTGCTGCAACTCATTTTCCCGTTCCTCACGCAGAGCATTGTCGATTATGGTATCAACAACAACAACCTGTCGTTTGTCACGCTCATTCTCATTGCGCAGCTCACGCTGTTCGCGGCGCAAACGGCGGTGGAGTTTATCCGCTCGTGGATACTGCTGCACATCAGCGCCCGCATCAACATTTCTATCATCTCCGATTTTCTCATCAAGCTGATGAAGTTGCCCATCGGCTTTTTCGACACCAAAATGATTGGCGACCTCATGCAGCGCATCGGCGACCACAGCCGCATACAGTCGTTTTTAACTTCTACCACGCTCAACACGCTGTTCTCGTTCGTGTCGTTCGTGGTATTTGTGAGCGTGCTGGCCTTTTATAACAGCACGCTGCTGCTGGTGTTCCTTCTCGCCTCCACGCTCTACGTATTATGGATTGTGCTGTTCCTGAAACGCCGCCGCAACTTGGACTATAAGCGTTTTGCGCAGGGCGCCGCCGAACAGAGCAACCTCTACCAAATGATTACCGGCATGCAGGAAATCAAACTTAACAACTGCGAACGGCAAAAACGCTGGGAGTGGGAACGGATACAGGCGCGGCTGTTTAAGATAAGCATAAAGGGATTAGCGTTGAGCCAGTACCAGCAAAGCGGCGCCTTTTTCATTAACGAAACCAAGAACATTGTCATTTCGTTTTTTGCGGCGCAGGCGGTCATCACAGGCAACATGACGCTGGGGATGATGATGGCG
>JAISAD010000011.1 GCA_031266895.1 Bacteroidales bacterium | reverse complement strand
AATTTCGTCAATAAACAAAAGCGTTTTACCCAGCTTGTTTTCTTTGTTGCAAAACAGAAAAATTTCTGCCAAAAGGTCGGCAATCTCCTGTTCTTTTTCAAACAAAGCCGTCGCGCTCGGATTCTTTTCAAAATTGAGATACAGATAATTCTCAAATTTTTTCGAGAAACTATCCACGAGCGTTGTTTTACCAACTTGCCGAGAACCCCTTAAGAGCAACGGCTTGCGATTTTGCTTCACAGCCCACTGCTCCAATTCCGTAATAATATTTCTTTCAAACATAGCCCTCAAAATTTTTTGCAAAGATAATTCTTTTGTTTCAAATCGGGGGTATGTTTTCAAATGAATTGTACGAAGTCAGGAGCAATACTGTGTATATTTTGTTTTAAATCGGGGGCATTATCCTCTTTAATTCACACAATCCAAAGCCCGTAATTTCTGTAAAAGCCAGATTAATCAGCTACGGCATTTTTATTTTTGCAGTTATATCCTGCACCACCAGACCCGCCAAAGTGAATCCAAAAATAGCCGTTATATGTGTCGAAGTGCCATTAATGCGGGCTTTGGCGCTGCACCACTCATGATTAGCCAGCGTGTCATCAGGAGAATCAGGCACTACTTTGGGACAGAGGCATTGCGGAGAACCACATGAGAGATTTTCGCCCCTGTTGGGCAGTACTTCATCACTGAAAACCGTCAAAAATTTTTTAGCAGGATAGCCTGTCCTCCTCATCTTTTTACGAATGAGTGCCGCAAAAGGACATCCCTTTACCTTCCAAAATTCGGCTACCCTGATTTTGGAAGCATCAATTTTCAAGGCCGCTCCCATGGAAGAAAAGAAGACGGCAGGCATTTGCGAAGCGGTTAAAATCAGATCTATTTTATTGGACAAGCTGTCGATAGCGTCAATAATATAATCGTAAGTTTCCAAATGAAACATATCGCGCGTCTCTTTGCTGTAAATCTGCTGTATGGCTTCAATTTGCGCACCCGGATTTATATCAAGCAGCCGTTTTTTCAATGCTTCTACCTTAATTTGTCCAACAGTTTTGCAAGTTGCCATTACCTGACGGTTGATGTTGGTAACGCAAATGCGGTCGGAATCTACCACAGTGAGGTGCTGCACTCCAGACCGCACCAAACTTTCGGCACACCAGCCGCCGACTCCGCCAATCCCAAAAATAATAACTTTTGCTGTTTTAATGCGCTGCATAAAATCGTTACCCAGCAGCAGCGAACTTCGCCTGAAAATACCATCTTCCAACTTCATAGCTGTTTAAAACAGAGACAAAAATATCCGACAGAGAAATCTCTATCGGATATTTCCAACAGTATCACAAAAAAATTTACGCACCTAATTGTAGCCGGAAAAAACCGGTACAAGTTAATTCTTTGTCAGCCGTCTTAAGATAATCCTCAACAGTCTTCTTGCCGTCCTTAATAAATTCCTGTTTCAGCAGAATATTCTCTTTAAAGAATCTGTTTAATTTACCTTGAGCGATCTGTTCAACCATATTTTCAGGCTTACCTTCCTGGCGGGTAATTTCACGGGCCAATTCCAGCTCGTGGTCAATAGTAGCCTGCGGAACATCGGCAGCATTTACGGCAACAGGATTCATGGCGGCAACTTGCATGGCCACATCATGGCCAACGCTATCCATATCAGGCAGGTTAAAGCCTGCAATAGTAGCTAAACGGTTCCCATTGTGGTTATAGGAAGCTACTGTAGCGGCTTCTATAACTTGATAAGCGGGAATTTCTACCTTTTCGCCCGTCTTTCCTGTCATATCTAACAGCAGTTCGCTAACGGTTCTGCCTTCAATCGTCATATTGAGCAATTGTTCCCTATCAGCCACTCTGTTTACAACAGCAGCATCAATAATAGAGTCGGCAAAGGCAACAAAGTCGGCATTTTTACCAACAAAGTCGGTTTCGCAACTTACTACAACCACAGCACCAAATTTATGGTCGGCGGTTGTTTTAGCCACAGTGCGTCCTTCGTTAGAAGAGCGGTCGGCACGTTTGGCAGCCACCTTTTGTCCTTTTTTTCTTAAAATATCAATTGCCATTTCAAAGTCACCGTTAGCCTCTACAAGAGCATTCTTGCAGTCCATCATGCCGGCGCCTGTTTCCTGTCTTAATTTGTTTACATCTGCAGCAGTAATTGCCATAATATTGTAATTTTTAAAATGTATAAATTAATTTAATGTTTTGAAGTGCCTTTTTTAAGGGGAGTCGTTCTCTTTCTTTTCTGCGTTTTTTCAGAAGTTTCGTCAGCTACAGCTTTTGTCTTTTTTACTTTAGCTGCAGTTTTTGCATCAAGAGATGCCTCCGTATCGGCTCCATCTTCTATTGCGGCTATCTTTACAGGAGTATCATCATCCTCGTCAAACTCCTCGCGAGCGGTATCCTTATTATAAGCAGCATCCTTTTTATTGTAAACGCCTTCAGCCAAACCTTCTTTAATAGCATCACATATCGCATTTACTATTAATGCAATAGATTTTGAAGCATCATCATTAGCCGGAATGGGAAAGTCAATGAGATTAGGATTGGAGTTGGTATCTACAATAGCAAAAGTGGGAATATTCAAGCGACGCGCTTCGGCCACTGCAATATGTTCCTTAATTACATCCACGATAAAAACTGCGGCGGGCAATCTCGACAAATCGGAAATGGAGCCTAAGTTTTTTTCCAGTTTTGATCTTTCGCGTTGAATTTGCAGCTTTTCTCTTTTGGAAATGTTAGCAAACTGGGGGCCGTTCATCAACTTGTCAATGTGGCTCATTTTTTTCACCGCTTTTCTGATAGTGTAAAAATTGGTAAGCATACCGCCGGGCCAACGTTCCGTAACGTAAGGCATTCCCACAGCCTTTACCATTTCGGCAACCACATCTTTCGCCTGTTTTTTCGTAGCTACGAATAAAATTTTGCGACCCGATTTTACAATTTGCTTGACAGCGGCAGCGGCTTCATCAACCATATCCACAGTTTTATGGAGGTCAATGATATGATAACCGTTAGTTTCCATAAAGATGTAGGGAGCCATTGCAGGATTCCACTTCCTCTTCATGTGTCCGAAATGACACCCTGCATCTAATAATTCTTTAAAAGTTACTCTTGACATTTTTTCTTTTTTAAATTTGTTTACATTCTTAAAATCAATTGCAAAGTAGTTCTTATTGAAGTCTTTGCAATTTCGATACTAAACTCGATAGTACATGTTATACTAACGTTTACTGAATTGGAATTTCTTACGTGCTTTCGGGCGACCGGGTTTTTTACGCTCCACCATACGGGGGTCGCGGCGAAGCAGCCCTTTTGCTTTCAGCGCCGGACGATTTTCCGTATTCACTTCACACAAGGCTCTGGCAATTGCCATGCGAAGCGCTTCGGCCTGGCCTGTCATGCCACCACCGTCAAGGTTGGCTTTCACATCATATTCGCCTTCCACACCGGTTATTGCAAATGCCTGTGTTACCACATACTGTAAAGTTCCAACAGGAAAATACTCTTTATAGTCGCGGTTGTTTACCAATATTTGGCCGCTCCCTTTCTTCATGTAAATACGGGCTACAGCGGTTTTTCTTCTTCCTAAAGTATTGATGATTTCCATTGTTACTATTTGATTTCGTTAATGTTGATTAATTTTGGTTGTTGTCCTTCATGCGGATGATTTGCATCTGCATATACGTAGAGATTGCGGTATAAGGCATCACCCAGTCTGTTTTTGGGCAGCATCCCTCTAACGGCATGTTCGAGCACGGCAATAGGTTTTCTTTTCAGCAATTCGCGCGGCGTGGCAAAACGTTGCCCTCCTGGATATCCAGTATGGCGCACATATTGCTTGTCAGTCATTTTATGCCCTGTAAATCTGATTTTGTCGGCATTAATAATAATCACATTGTCTCCGCAATCAAAGTGAGGCGTGTAATAAGTCTTGGTTTTTCCGCGTAAAATGCGCGCTACCACTGTAGCCAAACGACCTACAATCTCTTCCTGAGCATCAATGAGTACCCACTCCTTCTTCACGATTTTTTCATTCGCTGAAATCGTTCTGTAACTTAATTTATTCATTTTCAGTTTCTTGTTTTTTTTTGAATCGTGTCTTCACCCACACGTTTCGGTTTTTACTAATTAATTTTCCTTTCTAACTGCAAGGACAATAATCGGCTTTTTTTTGAGGGTGCAAAAATACAATTTTTTTTCATATAATCAGGCAGTAAAAATCCGGTCGCATTTTTTGGAAGAAATTTCGCTAAAAAATGCAAAAGGAAAACTGTCAAAGTAACAAAAGCAAAACAGGAAAACAACACAAAGACAAGATTGCACAGCTGAATTTTTTGCCAGTATAAATCCATGCAAATAGATAAATTCTATACATAGCATAGATAAACTCTATTATATAGGGGTGTGATTTTTTACTGTTTTTATTGTCTTTTGCAACATGGGGCAGTTGAATTGCGAACCGTCTGGAAAAGTAAAGTAAAAAAAACGGATGATTAATTCTCAATACAAAAATAAAATTATGATGAAAAAAACAGACAAAAAAAGACAGGGGACAGGATTGGCATTGCTGATTCTTATTTTCGGAATGAATTTCGTTTGGGCTCAAAAGAGCATCAGTATCAACGACAAAGGGATAATCCAGCTATCTAATCCACAATCAGTTACAGGTCTGACCGCGGACAAATTCGTTCAAAATCGCCTGTTTGAAGCAAATCCGCAACTGCAGGATTTTTCTCAAAATAATATTGGCGACACTATTTTGCTCGATTTTTTTAGCAATAAACATTACAAAGCTATAGTAAAGCAGGTATCAAAAAGTTACGATGGAATTACGGGCATCACAACGCAAATACTCGACAGCCAATGGGGATACTGTTACATATCCGCTTTAGGAAATGATGTTGCCATTTCGGCAGAGTTACCGCAGTCAAACGAATATTTTTCTACAGGCAAGCTGAATAACAAAAAT
>JAISAD010000160.1 GCA_031266895.1 Bacteroidales bacterium | reverse complement strand
CATCTTAATGTAGATTATCCATTCAATTTGACTGGTATTCTCTATTTTCCAAAGGTGAGAAATCAGATGGAATTGCAAAAAAACAAAGTGCAGCTATACTGCAATCAGGTATTTATAACCGATCAGCTGGAAGGTGTTATCCCCGAATTTATGATGCTGCTGCATGGAGTTATTGATTCGCCCGACATTCCTCTGAATGTATCGCGCTCCTATCTGCAATCTGATGTCAGCGTGAAAAAAATTTCAACGCACATCACGAAAAAAGTGGCAGAAAAATTAGAAGGAATGTTTAAAAATGAGCGTGCCGATTTTGAAAAGAAGTGGGACGACCTGAAAATTTTTATCCAATACGGTTCCATTACAGATGAAAGTTTTTACGACAAAGCTGCTAAGTTTTTCCTGCTGAAAAATACGGACGGCAAATATTTTACCCTTGAGGAATATAAAAGTTACATCGAAACATTGCAAAAAGATAAAAATGGCAATCTGGTCTATCTTTATGCCGCCGACGTTAATACACAACATGTTTATATTCAAGCTGCTAAAGAAAAAGGATATGACGTACTGCTTATGGATAGCTTTTTGGACACCCATTTTATCAATCTTTTGGAACAGAAGAATGAGAAAAGCAAATTTGCACGTGTGGACGCTGACATTTTGGATAAACTCATCGAAAAAGATGATGTACAGCCTTCCAAACTTTCCGAAAGTGAAGAAAAAACATTGCAGGAACTGTTTGCCGAATCGTGCGACAAAGGTAAATTTACTGTAGAGGTGGCACATTTGAGTGAAAATGACCTGCCGGTAATGATTACCCAGAATGAATTTATGCGCCGGTTTCAGGATATGGAAAAAATTTCGGGACAAAAGAGTTTTTACGGTACCGGAATGGAACGCTATACGCTTATCGTGAATGGAAACCATGCACTGTCGGGACGCATTCTGCAAGAAAAAGATACTGACAAGCAAAAGGTTATCACCCTACAACTTATAGACTTAGCATTGCTTTCTCAAAATTTGCTTACCGGCGAAAAATTGAGCGAATTTGTAAAGCGTAGTGTGGGTATAATATAATGAAGAAATTAACAATCTTCTTATTCGCAGCACTCCTGTTTTGCAGCTGTCGCTCCAATCTTGAAGTGCATAAAATTGAGGGTAAAGCATTAGGCACCTACTATTCAATACTTTACACAGGTAAAGAAGATCCGGATTTGCCGACGCAAATTGACTCAATATTGAGCGCGGTGTCATTGAATCTTTCGATTTTCGATACCAATTCCAACTTGTACAGGGTCAACCATAATTTGCTGTCGGAAGTGGATGACGAATTTGCATTTATACTCGACAAATCACTGAAAATAAGTAAAATAACTGGAGGGGCATTTGATCCTACCATTGAACCGCTGGTAGAGTTCTGGGGCTTTGGCAAGGCCAATCCAACGGGTGAACACAATCAGGCTGTCATTGACAGTTTGCGGGCAATAGTGGGCTATGAAAAAGTGTGGCTGCAACAACATGCCATTGCAAAGCAAGATCATCGTATTCAGCTCAATTTCAATGCTATAGCTAAAGGATATGCCGTGGACAAGGTAGCTGATTTTCTTGTCAAAAAAAACTACCTCAACTGCCTGGTAGAGATTGGTGGCGAAGTAATGGCACACGGCCTCAAAGGCACTCAAAATTGGATTGTAGGTATTCAAACACCCACAGAAACCCAGGATGGCACCATAGCCGCCCTGTATTTCTATCCCCTCCAGGAGAAGGCAACCGCAACCAGTGGCAACTACCGCAATTATAAAGAAGAGGATGGGGTACGTTATTCGCATATTATCGATCCTCAGACCGGCCGACCGGAAAAAAGCGATTTACTAAGCGTTTCGGTCGTCGCTTCCGATTGCATGACAGCTGATGCCTTTGCCACGGCGTTTATGGTAATGGGGATGAAAAAATCAATGCAATTTCTGAAACAGCATCCCGAATTGGACGCCTGTTTCATTTATGTAAAAGAGGATAAAATGGCCACGACTGCTACGAACAATTTTCCCGTCAATCTTCACTAAGTTAACTTTCTTAACTGTTTTAAATTTTGGCTTACAGGTCAAAATTCAGGAAACTCGTCCAAATCTGCAACAACCCGGCTAATGTGTTTCAAATATTTTTCGTATTTTTGCACTCTAAAATTAATAACAAATTTAAATCATTAAACTATGAGAAAAAGAATATTCTTTACAATTTGCGGTTTATTAATCGCTTCAGGTATTGTTTTTTATGCTTGCGAGAAAGAGAAATTATTTCACAAGGCAGGAACTGTAAAATCGCATGCTTCCGCTGCTTTTTATGACCAAAAGCTGCTAAACCAGTTTATGCAGCTCCCCCTGGTTGACCAGTTTGCAGGTGTCATTAATTCCTATCTTCTTACTGTTAATAATGGCATTCTGTCATTCAAAAATGAGAAAGATTTTAATGAGGTTTACGACACTCTTATCTATTTTTCCAATGAATGGGATCTGCTGCTTGAAAAAAATCCCTCGCAATACGCCGATTATACCAAATCCGATTCTTTCCCCGACTTTCCCATGCTTTTTGCTTTTGAAGTCCTTACCGACTTTTATTCCTTGAGAGCTCAAATCGAACGCGATCTGTTTCAAATGCAGGCAAAGGGAGGTATTGACGAAAAAACAAACCCGGATAATCATTACACGGTATCCGACTTTTTAAGAACACTGCTATCCCCTGACTGTGAATCTATTATTGGAAGCTGGATAGTGCTGTATGGAGAATCCCAATCCCTTATTATTCAACATTTGGATTTCGATAAATTAGACAGGGTGAAAACATTATGGCATAAATATGGAGAAACGGATGGAACAATGCATGCATTTGAACAGCAGCTGGCTATGGACATTGAAGAAGGAAACTGGAGCAAGGGAGATAGCATTGCCTGCCCCGATTGCAATAAATTTACAATAAAAGCAGATGTTCTTTACGGGACGGAATGTCCTCATACTTTTAAATTCTCGGCTTACATAGATGGAAAACGGATAGATGTGGCACAGCAGGTAAATAGTTGGCCTCAATCTAAATGTGATGTTATAGAAGTAAAATGGAAATTTGAAAATGGACAAACTTCATTTGTGTATAGCGATAGTCCCACGCATACATATACTAAAGCAGGCACTTATACGGCAACCGCTACCATGAAACGCAGAGATGGAACAACCTGTTTGAGCACAACAACAGTTACAGTCAAAGATTGCAATGTAAATCTGGTAACGCCAACTCGCGATGCGACTTATCTAGGTTGCGGAGTACAGTATAAAATTAAAGTAACGCCTTTTCACTGTCAAAATAAAAGCGCTACAAGTTATAAGTTGTCATTTGTGAACAGTACCATTCCTCCACAAACCAAGACTACAGGCGAATTTACGCAAATTTTTATATGTGACGGCCCATACAATATTAAGGTAGAGGTTACATTTGCAGACGGGTGTAAAAGCGACGCTACACAAACATTTAATGTTACCGGTACGGGAGATTGTAAACAGAAGAAAGATCATGAAAAACAGAAAGATATCTCTACCTGTTCGGGCTACAAAATAAATCATCATTTTCGAGTATGGAGTTCCGCAGGTCTTAACAGAGTCTACGTCAAAAACGTTCATTATAAAAAGAACAGTTTGGGCTGGTGGATACTAAAAAAAGCAGACAGAATGGAAGCCTCTTTTTGGGGGAAGGTGGTTTATGGTAATGCTGATTGCAGTAGTCAAACCCCTGTTTATCCTAACGGTAAAACCAATTCGGGGAAAAGCACTTTACTGTATGATTATCCTATGGGGCAGAAATTTTCAGTTTCACGAAAAGCGGTACACTCTTCGTGGAAAGTAAAATCAAGCAGCAGTTGCAGTTGGGCTTCCAATAGCGATGAGTTACAATTACATGACAACTTTTGCGGTAATTAATAATATTGAACTTTAAAAAATATTGATATGAAAAAAATAATGATTGCATTATTATTATTCCTTATTGGGAATATGGCACTGGCTCAAAAAAACAGTTGGACAATAGGATTTAATTATGGGCTAATTGGTACTGTTTACCAAAAAGGCAACACAATTGATTCTTATAGAAATGAGAGTTATTTTCCATTTTTTGATACTTTTCCGTTTTCTTTTGAGTTAACTGTTTCTTACGGCATTACCCGTTATCTCTCTATCACTACCGGCATAGCCCATACGTATAAAGAAGTGTGGGTTAAAAGGAAAAGTGTGCCTTTTGAACTTACATTTCCCCAGAAGTCTCATTTGGAGAGTCATCTTTTTTGTTCATACTCTTCCATCGAAATTCCCATAAAATTAAATTTTATCATTCCGTTGGGCAAAAGCAGATTTTATTTTACGGGAAATATGGGTGTTATTATTGATGTTACAATACCTGACGATGGCACATGGTCAAAAGAAGACAACTGGCAGTGGAAAATTTATAATTTTAATGATGAATATGAAGTATCTACAGGGTTTAATGGGATCAAGTATCGTAAAAAAGTAGATTTTCTTATCAATACAGGAATTGGATTCGGCTACCGCTTTAAGTGCGGGGTTGGTTTATCGCTCACAGGTGCTTATAATATAGGCACACGCATAATGGGTGAATTAGATATTAAAAATCAACTTACTTTTAATAGTAATGGTACACCTATATTCACTTCTGACCCTGTATTAAAAGAATATATAGACAGGCTCTATTACAAAGGCGATTACTGGAAAGTAGCTTTAGGTATTTCTTACACTTTTAAGCAGAAAAAGAAAGAGTAAAATAGTTGTTGAAACGCATCGCCATGAATTTGCCTTCTGCTTGGATTCTATCTTGATTCTAAATTTCCCGATTTCCAAGTTTTGCCTGCAATTCAAATTTTTTACGGATATTTGCAAATGCATAATGCCTCTCGACAATTAGAGGCAGATTATCTGTAACTATATGAAAATTATAACCTTATCATCAGAAGTACAAGTATATGAGCGTGCCGAAGAGTTGCCCGAAGAGTTGGCCACGCTGCTCAAAAAGGCTAAAGAAGTCGCTTTGAGTGCCTATTCACCTTACTCCCACTTTAAAGTTGGAGCGGCTATTATGCTCAATAATGGCGCTGTGGTTACCGGAAATAATCAGGAAAATGCCGCCTATCCCTCAGGATTATGCGCCGAACGTACCGCTGCATTCTACGCCTCTTCGCAGTACCCGCAAGTGCCATTTACCCGTATTGCCATCACTGCTGTCAATTCCGAAAAGGAGCTTTCGCAACCGGTGTCCCCATGTGGCAACTGCCGGCAGGCTCTACTGGAATATGAACAGAAATTTAACCAGAATATTGAGGTTATTTTATCCGGTCAAACAGGTGAAGTATTTGTCATTAAGAGCATTAAAGATTTATTGCCTTGCTCATTCACCGCCGATTTTTTACTAAATAATGATGTTTGCCCGTGAAAGATAAAAACAACCACATTATCGCCATTCTTCTTTTTATTGTACTCTTTATCTTTTTGGCATGGCGTTTTTCCGACATTGTTATTTACATCTTTATTGCCTTGATGCTCTCCGTGTTAGGAACTCCATTGGTACGTTTACTTCGCAAAATCAGGATAAAAGAGAGGAAAATGTCGCAATCGACAGCGGCCGGAATCACGCTGATAGCCTTAATTGGCATTATCTATCTCTTTTTTCGCCTTTTTATTCCCATGGTGGCGCATCAGTTTCAGGCCATCGTGGCCATTGATCCCGCAATCTATATAAACAGCATCGACACCGAACTGTTCAAGGTCAATTTGTGGCTACAGCAGCACGATATTTTGACACAGGAGGAGAATATTTTGCTGATTTGCACTGAAAAAATCAAGTCGCTGAATATTGGAAGCCTTTTTGGTAACACAATTAACTTTGTCTCTACCCTGTTTATTGCCCTTTTCTCTATCCTTTTTATGACCTTTTTCTCATTGAAAGACAACAGGATATTCTTTACCATGATTAAGAAAATTATCCCCCTCTCCTACCACACAAGTTTTGATCGCATACTGGAGGCTACTAAAAAGCAGTTGATGCGCTATTTTTCGGGCATTGTCATTGAAATGGCACTGGTAGGCACGTTAGAGGGACTTATCTGCTACTTTCTGGATGTCCCCAACGCGCTGCTTATCGGTTTTATCGGGGGGATTCTCAATATTATTCCTTATGTGGGA
>JAISAD010000106.1 GCA_031266895.1 Bacteroidales bacterium | reverse complement strand
CTGTTTGCAGTTACAATTGTTTTTTGGCTTCAGACGGTTCGGTTTGGGCTTAAAATTGAGGGGAGAAAATATATGAGAGAGCATAAAAAAGATTTTAAAAATGGCGCTGTTACCATTGCAAATCACGTATTGCGATGGGATTTTATTTGTGTTCTGCAGGCCGTACGGTTCAAAAGGCCGTATGTGGTTGTCTGGAAAAATCTGCTTTTTGGCGAAGATAAGGGAGTGGTTAAGGCCATTAGAGGGATTCCCATTCCCGAAACGAAAGGGGCCAATATGGCTTTTATGAGGAGTTTGGATGAATTACACCAAAAGAAAAAATGGATACATGTTTTCCCCGAAAGCGCCAACTGGCACTATTTTCAGCCGATTCGTCCCTTTAAATCGGGCGCTTTTCTTTTTGCCCACCGATTTAATGTTCCCATTATTCCGATGGCAATTTCATATCGAAAACCAACTGGTATCTATAAATTATTGGGTAAAAAAAAGCCGCTTCTTACGCTAAGAGTAGGCCATCCCATTTTGCCTGATTACGGTTTAGACCGCAAGTCGGCTATCAATATGATGCTGCACAAAAGCCACGCTTCAATGTGTGCTCTTGCCGGCATTGAAAACAATCTTTATCCGGCCACTTATGGAGAATTTTATGAGCATGAACCTAATCCGTAACATTTTAGAAGCATCTCCAAGTATTGAAGCCGTTATTTTTGACTTTGACGGCACTTTGTATGATAAAAAATGGTTTGCTCTAAGATTGATTGCTAACAATATAACAAACTTGTTTTTGCTTCAGAATGAACGAAAAACAAGAAAAGAGCTGAGGGGGGCAGGTTTTGGCAATTCGGAACTGTTTTATGCGCAATTTTTTCAATGTTTCAGCCGTCAATTCAAAAACAGGAAATATTCGCCGGCATTTTTAAAAGAGTGGTATTTTGAGGAATACATGCTGTCGCTTATCCAAATTCTGCAAAAATATTACCATGCTCGCTCCGATGCAAAACCTCTTTTTGAACTGTTGCATGAGCAGAATATCAAATTTGCCGTTCTATCCGATTATCCTTGTGTGGCGGAGCGAATGCGGGCTATTGGCATTGAACCTGCTTTTAATGGAAAATTTGAAATAGCCTGTTATGCCTGCGAAGATTTTGGAGCGTTGAAACCGAATAAAATTCCGTTTTTGGAAGTTGCCAGACAATTAAACACTGCCCCTGAAAAGATTCTGGTGGTGGGCGATAAAAATGAAACAGACGGGCAGGGAGCTAAAAATGCAGGGATGAGGTTTTTGGATGTTTGCCTGCTGTTTACTCTCTCACTACCGCAAAGTTATAATCATTGATAAATTTTATCAGGCGAGAGGGCTTGTAATCAATGGAAGATGCATACTGTTTGGGCACGCAATAATCCATAGCCTTAATTATTTTTGGGCTGATGTCGGCAAAAGAGGCAGGCGGTTTTTCGCCCGACAGGTTGGCCGATGTGGAGATGACAGGGCGTCCCAAACAGCGAATGAGCTGGCTGCAAAAAGGATCATTTACAATGCGGATAGCGATAGTGCCATCGCTGTGAATGAGTTTTTTGGGCAAGTTACAGGCGGTCGGGTAGATATAGGTAGTGGGACGGTTGGTGATGTTGAGCAAATCCCAAGCAATAAGTGGAATTTTCTGCACATAAAGTGGCAATTTATCGGATTTATCCAGCAAAATAATCATGCTTTTGCTTTCGTAGCGCTGTTTAATCCGGTAAATTTGTTCGAGAGCATTTTCATTAGTAGCATCGCAACCAATTCCCCAAATCGTATCCGTAGGGTAAAGAATTACCTTTCCCGCCAGCAATAATTCTATACATTTTGTAATTTCTTTTTCCATATAAAAACTGTTTATAATACAACTCGCAAAAGTACGACAAAAAAACCTACAAATGTATAGCTTCCCCATAAGCCGCCGCTGCAGCCTCCATAATAGCTTCTGATAAGGTAGGATGGGGATGTATGGCGTGCAAAATATCGCGACCGGTAACTTTTTTAGCACGTGCAACTGCAACCCCCGAAATCATTTCGGTAACATTGTCGCCAATCAGGTGACAACCCAGCCATTCACCGCTGTTTTTGTCGAAAATGAGTTTTACCATACCGTCTCGATTACCTGAGGCAGTAGCTTTGCCTGATGCCGTAAATGGAAATTTGCCTACCAAAATCTCGCGCCCCTGTTCCACGCAAGCCTTTTCGGTAAGCCCTATAGAGGCAATTTCAGGCGAGGTATAGGTACAGCCGGGCACATTGTCATAGTTAAGCGGACGGGGTTGCAATCCGGCAATATGCTCCACGCAAACCAACGCTTCGTGCGATGCTACATGTGCCAGCGCCGGTCCGCGCACAATGTCTCCAATGGCATAAATGCCCTCGCAACTGGTGCGGTAAAACTCGTCCGTAATTACCTTATTGGCCTCAATAGCTATGCCAGACTCCTCTAAGCCCAGATTTTCGAGGTTGGGTGTTACCCCCACTGCCGACAGCACCACATCACACGCTACTTCGCTCAAATTGCCCTTGCCGTCTTTTATACTGACTTTACATCCCTGATTATCAGTGCTAACCGACTCTACGGAAGCGGAGGTCATGACCTTAATGCCCGCTTTACGGAATGAACGTTCCAATTGCCTGGAAATCTCTTCGTCTTCTGCCGGTACAATACCGGGCAGGTATTCTATCAGTGTTACTTTAGTGCCCATAGTGGCGTAAAAGTAGGCAAACTCGCTGCCAATGGCGCCCGAGCCCATCACAACCATTGTTTCCGGAAGTTTGGGCAGGGTGAGCGCTTCGCGGTAGCCGATGACCTTAATGCCGTCTTGTGGCACATTGGGCAATTGGCGTGAGCGCGCACCTGTGGCCAATATAATATGCTGCGCATCATGTAATTCTGCAGTGCCGTCAGCCCTTGTAACGACTACTTTTTTATCTTTCGTCACTTTCCCAAAACCGGGAAGCACCTCTATCCTATTCTTCTTGAGCAAAAATTGCACTCCCTTGCTCATTGTTTCGGCTACGGTGCGACTTCTTTTCACAACGGCTTCAAAATCGGCCTTTACCGTTCCTTCAATGGCAATGCCATAATCGGCGGCGTGTTGTGCATATTTATAAACCTGCGCTGATTTCAGAAGTGCCTTAGTGGGAATACAACCCCAATTGAGGCATATTCCGCCCACTTCGGCACACTCTACAACGGCCACTTTCATGTTCAGCTGACTTGCTCTAATAGCGGCTACGTAACCGCCTGGGCCGCTTCCTATTACTATTACATCCCAATTCATAGCTATAACTAATTAATCATTTAATTTGCCAAATATAACTTTTTAAAGTTGCAAATATACGGAAAAATATTTTTCCGGGATATTGTTATATAAACATACATAATTCGATCAGTACGCAGCCTCAGCCAGAACAGTCAGCAAGTCTCTTTAATTTTTTTGTATATTTGCCTCCGTATTTTACAATACGGACAAGAGATGTTAAAGAAGGTTAATTTCCTGGCAATCAATATGTAATAATTGTAATAGTAACATGAGACATATCCTTATTTATTAGAAAACTTGCCGTTTTAGAAAACATTTACATGGACAGTAATAAGACAACGAATAAAATATGAAAATAGACTTACCTGTTGGAGTAATCATCGGCGGTTTGTCGCTAAGCATTGCGTTGCTGAATATCGAAAGCCCTAAACAACCGGATTATTCAGGCGGCTATATGCCCTCTGCAA
>JAISAD010000095.1 GCA_031266895.1 Bacteroidales bacterium | reverse complement strand
AAATTCCTGCAGTATGAAATCCCCAATCCGCTGCCGGCCTACATGATAGCGCTGATAGAATCGAGCTGGAGTCAAAAGACCCTGCGCACCGACATGGAGAGTGCCCTCTCCGCCATGGGAAGCGAAAAGGACTACTGGCTCAACCTGCTGATATCGGACGCTCTGCAGGACAGCAGTCAAAACAGAACCAACATCCGCAACCTCTACAGGGATCGAGCTTCATACTCTGATTATTTCAGCATGGCAGAGAGCTATATCGAAGAAAACGACTTCGACAAGGCCTTCGAAACCATCTATGACCTGACGGAATCGCTGCCTAAAATCACAGCAGAGCAGGATATGGAAATTTCCGGCTTTAAGGATTACATTGCTTATCGCAGGGAGCTGCACGAAAACAGCCAGTCCATTCACGGATTAGACACCGCCAGACTGGAGTGGCTGATAACCTTTGTAAATACCCACACCGGCCGTGGCAGAGTATTGGCGCACAACATCCTGTGCGGTCTGTATGACATCTGCCTGGAAGAGCTGCCTGAAAAATCGCAGGCCATGTCGTACGGTGGAGCGCACAGAGGCGCCACATCCGCCTCTTCCCCCTCGGCAGGCAAGGTGCAGGTATTTCCCAATCCGGCAAAGGAATACGCCTCGTTTATCTGGGATTTCGGCAGTTTCGACGGCACGGCGCAGCTTTCCATTACCGACCAGAACGGCCGGCCGCTCCTCACCCGTTCGCTCCCGGGCGCACAGGGCCAGTGGATTTGGGAAACCGCCAGCGTCCCCTCCGGCAGCTACATCTACAGCGTAACCGCCAATGGCCTGCAGATAGAGAGTGGAAAAATTGTGGTGACAAAGTAAAACAGATGCAGAGGTTACGGCAGAAAAAAAATATCGTATTTTTACCTCCCAATGAACAATACACTAAAACAGGCAGGACAATACTTTAAGCAGGCGCTAACACAAATTTACAACTTGCAAGAGGCGGCAGCCATAACCTGTCAGTATTTTGATATGAAATGGCAAATTCCCAAGTACGAGCTGATTATCAATGAAAAAAAACAGTTCTCCGAGAAAGAGATGCAGGCCATAGCCACTGATTTGCAACGCTTGATGCGCTATGAACCGCTGCAATATGTGCTGGGCAAATCCTGCTTTTACGGCCATGAATTTTGCATAAATCCATCAGTACTAATCCCGCGTCCCGAAACGGAAGAGCTGGTAGCTCTGCTGATTAAAGAACAGAGCGGCAGGGAGACGCCCACCGTGATAGACATTGGCACGGGAAGCGGTATTATTGCCATTTCTCTGAAGCTGGCATGGCCGCGCAGCAGCGTAGTGGCGCTCGACTGTTCTGCCGAAGCGTTGAATGTGGCGCGTCGCAACGCCCTGCAATTGGGAGCGGATATTAAAACAGTGCTGGCCGATATTTTGCAGGCAACACCGGCACAATTGCCAGCCGTTGATATTATCGTCAGCAATCCGCCTTACATCCCACTCCGCGAACAGCCGAATTTAGCACCCAATGTTACCGAATACGAGCCACACAAAGCGCTTTTTGTTCCTGACAATGACCCCTTGCTTTTCTATCGCCGCATTGCACAGCTTGGGCTCTCCATTCTCAACGAGGGAGGTGCTCTCTACTTTGAAACCTACGAGGATTATCACAACGAATTGAGGATGCTGTTAGCCGATTCAGGCTACCGGAATATCCGGCTTATGGCTGATATAAATGGACGTGCGCGTTTTGTGGCAGCGCATTTTCAGGTTTGACACAATAAAAAAAAGAACCTTAGCAACAGACAAGTTGCTAAGGTTCACAAGTTAATAATTTAAATTCTAAAATCAGAGCTTCCCAACCAAATCAATACTTGGCTTAAGCGTAGAATCCCCCTTTTTCCATTTGGCAGGGCATACTTCGTTGGGATGGGCGGCCACAAATTGAGCCGCTTCCACCTTGCGTAACAATTCTTCGGCATTGCGTCCGATACCGTTGTCATGGATTTCGGCAATCTTGATTTGTCCTTTCGGATTGATGACAAAAGTGCCGCGATAAGCCATACCGTCTTCTTCGATATAGACCCCAAATGCGCGACTCAAAACGCCGGTTGGGTCACCCAGCATCGGATATTGGATTTTCTTAATGCTGTCGGAAGCATCATGCCATGCCTTGTGTACAAAATGAGAATCGCAGCTCACGGAATAAACTTCTACTCCCATCTCCTTAAATTTGGCATATTTGTCGGCCATATCCGCCAATTCGGTTGGACAAACAAAAGTAAAATCGGCAGGATAAAAAAAGAAAATTGCCCATTTTCCCTTAATGTCATTACTTGTAATGGTCTTAAAATCACCATTTTGATAAGCCTGTACTTTAAATTCAGGCATTTGTGAATTAATAATTGGTTGCATAAAATTACTAGTTTTAACGATTAATATTATTTTCGTACTTTTGTGTGCAAAAATAACATCATTATTTATACTGGCAATATTGATATTTTCTATATCTGCATTGGCAATATTGATATGATTATAAAAACAACCTGAATCAGTGAATAAGCAACAGTTAGAATACATCATTGCATTAGACAATTTTCGACACTTTGTAAAGGCTTCGGAAGCCTGCCTTGTTACACAGCCCACACTCAGCATGATGATTCAAAAGCTGGAAGAAGAGTTGAATGTGCGCATTTTCGACCGCAGCAAGCATCCCATAGAACCGACTCCTGTTGGCATTCAAATTATTGCACAGGCACGCACTGCTCTGAAGCATTTCAATCAGATTAAAGAAATCGTAGAGAATGAGCAGCAGGTAGCTAGCGGAAGTTTTACATTGGGAATTATTCCAACTATTGCCACTTTTTTAGTGCCTTCCATATTGCAAAAGCAACAGAAAAAATATCAGAATATTGAACTGGTATTAAAAGAATATACCACTGCCAATATGATTCCGGCTATTGTAAATGGCACATTAGACGGCGGAATACTGGCAGGGCCGCTCAATCACGCCGAGTTGAAAGAATATCCGCTCTACTACGAAAAGTTGTATGCTTACGTTTCGCCAAAAGATGCGCTTTACAAAAAGAAAGCAATAGATTTGGACACAATAGATATTCGGAATATATGGCTATTGGACAATGTACACTGTTTGAGCGGACAAATTGAGCGCCTGTGTCAGAAACAGAAAAATGAACCCAGTTTTGGAAATATTACATACAAATCGGGCAATATTGAAACGCTGATACACATTATTGATTACAACTTTGGAATAACCATTATTCCTGAAATGCACGCCATGAGTTTGACCGAAGAGCAGCAGGAAAATCTGCGACCGTTTAAAAACAGAACTGCGGTACGTGAAGTGGTGCTGGCGTGCAGCCATGCCTATATTCGCAAAACAATGTTGAATGCCATTATGGATATGGTTAAAAGTTCTGTACCTAAATCTATGAAAAACCCGATGTTGCAGGAATTTGTCATAGGATTATAGTTTTATCTTTTCTTTTTCAGGGCAATAAGAGGATTAAGCAGCGCTATAATAAAGTCCCAAAGAATAAGGAGCGGCAGGGTTTGCTTTTCGTTGAGGCGGACGGCTGCAAAACCATATATAATATATTGTACAGCAGTTTTCAACAGAAAAATACTGCCTGTAACGGCAACCAAAACTTGATCGGGAACAGCCCATGCTACCGCTGCGCCAAATGACAGATAGAAGAGCAATGCAACGGTTTTGTAGAGATTTAAACAAAAACCATGCGCCGGCCTGTAAAAATTTTGAGCGTAACGCTCGTAGCGGCGCAACGTAAACCACCGTTTAAATGATAACTTGATTTGCGATACAGTAAAGGATTCGGGAGCTGCTTCAATAGTATAATTGTAAATTTTGCCTTGTTTTTTTGCCGTTTTATTAACCAAAATATCATCATCGCCAGCTATAATATGATTATGTAAAGCATATCCCTTCTGTTCGATAAAAAGTTTTTTGGCATAAGCCAAATTAGCGCCATCAGCCATAATGGGCATTTTGGCCAACGCAAACGAAAAGCGATAGAGGGCATTTTGCAATTGGTCGAAATGGAGCAGATGATTAAAAAAAGTGCCTCGCTTAATGTAAGTACTGTAGCCTAATACAATCTCTTTTTTATACATGAAATGGCTGCACATATTAGACAACCAGCAGGGCGAAGCAGGCAGACATTCGGGACGGGTAAAGAGCAGCGTATCATACTTTGATTCTTTAATCCCGATCGAAAGCGGAAATTTGCGTCCCTTAATGGTTGTTACGGCCGAATCAGTGGTAACTACGCGTAAATGAGCATGCTGCTTTTCAAGAATAGAGAGCAGTACCGCCGTATCATCATGCGAATTATAGTTTACCACCACCACCTCATAATCAGGATATTGCTGGGTAAGCAATAGCGGCAGCGATTCTTCCAGAAAATGCGATTCATTATTGGCCACCACAATCACAGAAACCGGCAATGCATTGTTTAGAGCATTTTTTTTCTTCTTAAAAAGAATAAATCGCAAAAAAAACAAGAGATAACAGCATACCGCAATAAGGGTAATGAATCCGAATATCACTATGAATATTAGTGCAATATGATTTTGAAGATAATTTAACATATTCATTCCATTTAGCAAGACGCAAAAATAGCAAATTCAATAATGGAAATTATTGTATCTTTGCCGAAAATTACTAACAGCATGAAGTTTATAATCCAGCAGCAAGATGATAAAAGTTCGGCGCGTGCCGGACAAATTACTACAGCTCATGGCGTTATAGAAACGCCAATTTTTATGCCGGTAGGGACTGTTGGATCTGTCAAAGCGCTTCATATCAAAAATTTAAAAGAAGACGTAGGGGCACAAATTATTTTAGGGAATACTTACCACCTCTACTTGCGTCCCGGTATGGAAGTGCTGGAAGCCGCCGGAGGCCTGCATCGGTTTAATGGCTGGGACAGGCCTGTTTTGACCGACAGCGGAGGCTTTCAAGTTTTTTCGCTTAGTCATAACCGCAAAATCAAGCCGGAAGAGGGCGTTTGGTTTCAGTCGCATATTGACGGTTCACGTCATCTGTTCAGCCCTGAGCGCGTTATAGATATTCAGCGTTCTATTGGCGCTGATATTATTATGGCATTCGATGAATGTCCCCCCTACTCCTGTACATTCGAATACGCAGAAAAATCAATGCAGATTACCCATCAATGGCTACAGCGTTGCTGCACCCGTTTTGATGCTACCGAACCAAAATACGGTTACGAACAGACACTGTTTCCTATTGTGCAAGGCAGCACCTGTCCCGATTTGCGGAGGCAGTCGGCCGAATTTATAGCCTCTATGAATCGTGAGGGCAATGCTATTGGCGGCGTATCCGTAGGCGAACCTGTGGAGTTAATGTATGAGATGACCGACATCGTGTGCCGCATCCTGCCGAAAGAAAAACCCCGTTATCTAATGGGAGTGGGCACGCCTGTCAATATTTTGGAATGTATTGCGCTGGGAGTAGATATGTTCGATTGTGTGATGCCCACGCGTAACGGACGCAATGGCATGATTTTTACGTGGGAAGGAACACTCAATATGCGCAATGAAAAGTGGAAGAATGATTTTTCGCCCATTGACGCCAACAGCATGTTATTTGCCGATCGCGAATACTCTAAGGCTTATCTGCGCCATCTTTACGCCAGCGGCGAAATGTTGGGCGCTATGATTGGCAGCCTGCACAATCTTTATTTTTTCCTGGATTTGGTAACACAAGCCCGCCAACACCTCTTAGCCGGCGACTTTAGCAGTTGGAAAAGTGCTGTTTTGCCTACAATTGCACGAAGACTGTAATGTACTCCATTTTTTTTCTCTAAAACGAACAGCAAAAACGAATTAAAAAAGGCATAAAAAGTAATGCCGGGTTGCGTCTCTAAAGTATCTTCCGTAAAAAGGGAACAAAATACAAGCACAAAAAATAACAGATATAATGTTGTAAATCTTTTATTTAAGCAGAATGGGATAAACAGTACTACCCAAAAATAGAGCATCGGAATGGCTCCTCCCATGAGCCAATAAGTTAAAAATTGGTTATGACATCCCATTCTTTTACGGTAAGTACACTCTGAACGATCGGCAATTAATTGTTTGTCTAACTCCGATTTATGGTCTCCCATACCCACACCTAACAGAGGATAACGCTTGATGATTTGCCATGAGGCACGCCACAACTCTACCCGCTGCAACAGGGTAGAGTGCGCCACTTTTCCCTGTTCCCTGTAAAGCGAAAAACTGAAAAGTATTGGATAGACGGAAGCCTTTAAACCCCACCTGTTTACATAATCCTTATTGGCAATATTAGCCTCAACAAGTTGCACCTCTTTGGGGGTGAGTGCAGCTACCCCTGCGCTATCTTTTTTACTCCCTTTCGAGTTCAGGAAGCGCACAAGAGCATCCGCAATTGAATCATAAGGCACAATTGAGCGTTTCGCCCATTCGCTACGCAACTCCGGCGTGCACACATTAATAAAAACAGGTGAACCATTTTCTATAATTGAGGCTGTATCGTGTTCATACAGTCGTCCATTGGCGGTACAGGTCGGCAGGTGCGCCATCATTTTTTTATCCACATGACAGTAATGATAAATTAATACTGTCAAATAGCACACTCCCCCAAGAATGGCCACCACAGACACTGCTGCAAAAGCAAGAGAGAATCGATTTTTTAGGCGCGCATTCCACAATTTGATGATATAGACAATGAACACCATGCCCAATGCAAAAATGCCGGTTAAAGTTTGGGCAATGCCCATATAAAATAGCAACCATGCTACCGGCAATATCGCCCACCAACGCCGATTTTGCAACATATAATGTCGCGCAAGATATATCCATAAAATGATAGCAAAAGCCACGCAAATGCTGAATCGGATATGAGAAATGAAAAATGAAATTTCACGAATATTAAAGTAATTGCCTGTAATCCACTTAGTAAAGCCAAAGACTGTACCGACAAAAGTGGCAGCAAGGAAAAAACCTGTCACCCACAACTTTTCACGTTTTGATAAGGGAGCAGAGGTAGCCATTACCAGGGGCGCATAAAAGAGCGGCAATTTACTCAACATATTGTCGAAAGCATAAGCCCAATTTTGGGTGCGGATAAAAGAGAAACACAATACGAAGAAAAAAAGCAATAATATTATTGCCAATTTGTTGGCTTTTAGTTTATTCCATTTATTTCGATAATTGCCCTCAAGCACCCAGTTGGTAAAGAGAAAAATCCCCCCTATACTCATCACATAATTTGACAATGGAATAGCTGCCGCCAAAACCAGCAGACAAACCACATAGAGGCAGTGATGGACTGTTTTTCGAGTCATACACAACTACTTACCGGATAAAATTCTGTTATAGGAAGCTTTGTCCGACAGTAAATTTCGTGCCATTGAAATATCAGGATCATTCATTAAGTTGTTGATAATGCGCCCTTTTTGATAGTAGTAGCGTGCTACAATTTCCGAAGCCAAATACTGCTTGATTTCGTCTTTATATTTCATCAAATCGCTCTTTTTATCGGCTTCAATTTTGTTTTTCATCTCATTATAAAGTGGTTCTACCGCCGAAAAATACTTTTCGCGCATGGCAGTTTTTTTCAACTCTTTCAACAGGTTTTCCGTTTCAGAATTATAGGAATATTGCTTGTCTTTCAAGAAGTTGACAAAATCTTCATAAAGCTCATCATCCACCTTAAAATCCTGGGCATTGCCAATAGCATCATATTTTTGGCGGTATTGGGTAGCAAAATCGAAAATCAGACTATTATAGACCAGCGTCACCAGCAGATTACTGGCTATGGTGTCGGGCGTAATCATATCGGGCTCAATGCCTCCCTTGTCGTAAACAGTACGGCCGTTTTTGGTTTTGAATGGACGTGCAAGCGAATCTGGAATATGCCTCTGCGCTATAGAATCTTTGCTGAAATAGTCCACATTCTGTACACAGCGGCCACTGGGAATGTAATATTTGGAGATAGTAATTTTCAGAGAAGAGTTGTAGCTAAGCGGTACAATATTCTGTACCAAGCCTTTGCCAAAAGTCTTCTTGCCAACAATCAGGCCTCTGTCCAAATCCTGAAAAGCTCCCGACACAATTTCAGATGCAGAAGCGCTTGATTCATTCACCAGCACCACAACCGGAATATTCCTGTCGAGCACCGGAAGCTGGGTAACATTCTTATGTACAGTCTCTTGCAATTTACCTTTTGTTTCGGCAATAACTGTTCCCTTATCTATAAAAATATTCATGATGTTAACTGCTTCGTTGAGCAATCCACCACCATTACCACGCAGGTCGAGGATAAGAGCATTCATGCCGTCTGCTTTCAACTTATTGAACGCTTCACGTACCTCTGTCCCCGATTTTTCCATAAACTGGTCTAATTTGATGTAGCCTGTTTTATTGTCAATCAGTCCGAAATAGGGAATATTGGGCATTTTAATCTCTTTCCGTTTCAAGGTAAAGACAAGCGGTTTCGGTTCGCCGTAGCGTTCCACTTCCACTGTTAGCGTAGATCCGGGTTCTCCTTTTAAAAAGGAGCTAACCTCATCCGATTTTTTGTTTACTGCCGATTTTCCATTGATTTTCAAAAACTTATCACCGGCGCGTAAGCCGGCTTCCTGGGCAGGTGTCCCTTCATAAGGTTCCGAAATCACCACATAATTTCCATTTTGATGAATGAGTGCCCCGATTCCTCCATATTGTCCGGTAGTCATCATACGCACATCTTCAAGCTGATAGTCAGGATAATAAACCGTATAGGGGTCTAAATTCAACAGCATTGCATCAATAGCGCTTTTTGTCAGGTCGCCCGGATTAATTTCATCGGCATACTTGGCATTCAACTCTTTCAGCACCGAAACAAAAATATCCACATTTTTGGCAATCTCAAAATCATTTTGCGATTTTACATAACAAAACGACATCGAAACAATTAACAACAATACAAAACGACAAATACTTTTTTTCATCATCTGATAATTTCAATATAATTATATCTAACTCTAAATTTGCAAATTTATTATGCGATAGAATAAACTTCTCTCCTAATCGTTTTCACGCATTTTTCCAAGCAAATCTCGCCGCAATGCATTAACAGCATCGGTACAGATTGTTTGTTAGCGCTATAAGCAGGTTGCAAGTACGGCATTTCAGATACTCTAAATCCTAAATTTTCATAGAAGCGAATGCGCCGCTTGCTTGCCTCATTCTCAGGCTTTTCCACTTCAAGCACAACGGGAGAACCGATCTTTTCGCAAAAATTTCGCATAATTTTCTGTCCAAAACCCTGATTGCGAAACTGTTCTGCAACAGCAAAATGCTCTACATAAGCAAAGTTCCGAAATTTCCAATAAAAGATAATCCCTAACAAATCAGCATCTTGTTTAAAAAATTCAGCGTAAAAAACTGATTTTGTTTCTGCTATTTTCAACAAATCATCAAAATCCCGTCTTTCGTCAGGCAAAAAAGCCGATTCATAAAGTGAGCGAGCAAGAAAAAAATTTGAATATTCGCACGTAAAGTTGCGACATGCCTCAAATTTCTGCGTACTCACTTATTTACCTGAAATGTCTTGTCTCCTGTTTCAAAAAAGCGGACAATTTGAGACGCAGCAGCCAATCCTGCATTGATATTGGCTTCTGCAGTTTCGGCACCCATTTTCTTGGGAGTAGCAAAGTAGCGAATGCCAAATTTTTCAACCATCAACGTATGATTTTCCGGCGCAATATCCGTGCCATATTTCAAGTCGGCACGCTCTTCCATAGCCTTAATCATCTCTTCTTCGTGAATTACCTCTTTGCGGGCGGTATTAATCAGACAGCCCCCTTTTGGCATCCCAGAGAGCAGCGCATAGCCAATAGACTTCCTGGTCTGCTCATTAGCCGGAATATGCAAAGAGATAAAATGACAGGTGGCGTAAAGTTCCTCTACGGAAGACACTGCAATAATGCCCTCCTCCTTCATTCTTTCGGCTGACACAAAGGGGTCGAAAGCATACACTTTCATATTGAATCCTTTGGCAATTTTGGCCACCAAACGACCCACATTGCCATAAGCGTGAATACCTAACTTTTTACCTTTCAATTCAGAACCCGTTCCGGGATTAAAACTGTTACGCGACATGTAAACCATTATGCCCAAGGCCAATTCGGCTACTGCATTAGAATTTTGGCCAGGCGTATTCATGGCCACGATATTGTTGGCCGTGCAGGCTGGCAGGTTCAGGTTGTCGTAACCGGCACCGGCGCGCACTACAATCTTCAAGTTTTTGGCGGCGTCAATTACTTCGGCCGTAACCTTATCCGAACGCACAATCAGCGCATCCACTTCAGCTACGGCAGCGTACAGCGCATTTACATCCGTATATTTTTCGAGCAGCAGCAGTTCGTGTCCTGCCTGCTCCACTATTTGGCGAATGCCATCCACAGCGGCTTTAGCAAATGGTTTTTCCGTTGCAACTAATATCTTCATAACGCTATTTATTTAATTTTTCAAACTCCTGCATACAAGCTACAAGCGCCCCTACGCTCTCTTTCGGACAGGCATTGTAGAGAGAAGCGCGGAAGCCGCCTACCGACCGGTGTCCTTTAATGCCCACCATGCCGCGCTCTTTGGCAAATGCCATAAAGAGCTCTTCCTTATCTTTATAGCCGTCAGCCATAATCCAGCAGATATTCATCACCGAACGGCTCGCTTTTTCGGCAGTACCCACAAACATGCTGTTTCTGTCAATTTCGTTGTAAAGCATGGACGATTTTTCTTCGTTCATCTGTTGCATAACTTTCAATCCACCAATACTTTTTAACCATTTCAGCGTTTCATTCATCACTAATATGGAAAATACCGGAGGCGTATTAAACATAGATCCATTTTCCACGTGGGTACGGTAATCCAGCATTGTAGGCAGATAGCGCGACATCTTGCCAAGCGCTTCCTCTTTTACAATCGCAAAAGTAACACCGGCCGGTCCCACATTTTTCTGTGCACCGCCATAAATCAGCGTATATTTGGACACATCCACCGGACGGCTCATAATATCGGATGACATATCGGCAATTAAGGGAATCGGGCAATCCATATCTTCGCGAATTTCAGTGCCGTAAATCGTATTGTTGGTAGTAATGTGAAAATAATCGGCATCGGTCGGAATGGCATACCCTTTCGGAATATAGTTATAGGTAGTATCTGCCGAAGAAGCCACGCAAACGACTTCACCAATGCCTTTGGCTTCTTTCAGTGCCTTTTTAGCCCACACACCGGTTTCCAGATAGGCTGCTTTCTTTTCCAGGAAGTTCATGGGCACCATAAGAAATTGCAGCGATGCACCGCCACCCAGGAAAAGCACCTTGTAGCCGTCGGGAATATTCAAAATCTCTTTCCATAGCATTTCGGTCTCATCCATTACTGCTTGCCACTCTTTTGAGCGGTGCGATACTTCAATGACCGACATCCCTGTACCGGAAAAATCTCTTAAAGCCTCAATTGTGGCATTAATAGCGGCTTTAGGTAGCACGCAAGGACCTGCATTAAAATTATGTACTCGTTTCATAATCAGTTATTTATGTAATCTATTTATAATTAAAATTTGAGTGCACAAAGATAAGAAAAATTCGACTGAAATGACAAAAAAAAGGAGTTAAAATTCTTATAACACCTTATTTCGAATATCTTTTTGGCAAACAAACTCTTAAACAACTTTCTGCCAAATGGCATGTAAGCAGTAAAAACATTCAACAAAGCTGCATAAATACACCTCTCAAGGCCTTATTTCAGCTGCTCCCCAACTTTATTTAACTAACCATTTGAGAATGATTGTTATCTCTCTTTCACGATTTTACTAACCGCTAAGCCTTTATCCGTATAAGCCTTAAGCAAATAAACTCCTTGTGCAAGATTTTGCATAGAGATTTTTCCGGTAAAGTTGTCTTCCGAAAGCAACAAACTTCCTGTTAGTGAATAGATTTCTATTTTTTCTATCGCTAAGTCCGTTTTTATGAAAAGTTCCTTTTTTACAGGATTTGGAAAAATGAAAAGTTGTTTTGCCAGCACATCTTCAATGCCGTCTGAAACTGCTTTTGAAATAACGTGAATGGAACAATCACTTATTACATTAGAAAACATCCAACTATTCGCATAAAAGTTAGTATATGTTCCATCTATAAGCACTGCTTCAAGTTCGTAACCCTCATTAAAAGTAAATGTAAATTCTTGATTATTACCAAAATCTACAATAACTTCTCCGCTTGGATAAATGTTGCTATGTTCGTCTGCCGAAGCTGTAATCGTATATTGCAATGGAGAAAAACTTGCCGAAATGGTATGATTTGCCGTTACATTTGAGAAAGGATAACTGCTTACGGCACCAACATTTGAGCCATCAACCAGCACCTGACTGATTTGATAACCTGAATTGGGCGTGATGGTAAATATTTGACTGTTGCCGCCTGTAACGCTAACCGAACCGCTCGGCGAAATACTGCCGTTTGTATCTGCTGTTGCGGTAATGCTATACGTTTGTGCTGTACAAGTTCTTGAAATATTAAATACGCCTGTTTGTGTTTCATTCCCAGTGGAACTATAATATGCTACATAAACATAATACCTCGTGCCTGAAACAGTATTGAATGTAAGTGCAGAGCCATAACCATTTGGACTGTCATAAGTATTATTGTCGTCATTGTTGGTTATATAGGACAAACTGTTGCAAGAGCCGGAAAAAAGCACCAATTCGTGGTCGTAATTCGCTGACGAAGATATGGTGGTTTGTTGTCCATCGCCAAGAAACGAGTACCAAACACCGTAAGGAGAAGCGGTGTTGTCTGTAACTGATTTTGCCGTTGCGCCAACCGTTGTGCCGTTCAAAGTTGAACCGCACGATAAAGTTGTATAATTTGCACATTGGTCATTTGACGGCACAGTAATAGTGGGACAAGTGAGTAAAAGATTAAAACTTCCTCCTGTACTTTGATAATCGGTTATTCTTATTCGATAAGTTGTATTTGCTGCACAGTTGTATGTTATTGTTTCTGTAGAACTTGTTTGTGTAGACGACTCTAAAAATGTAGCAGAATTGCAATCAGGATGCAAAAACAAATCAAAATCACCGAAAAAATTACTTAATGAAATTGTGTAATCACCTGAATTTGTAGCCGTAAAATAATAGAAAACATCATTTTTACTGCTTTGTGAATATGAAACGTTTGCAGTGGGTGTTGCGCCTGTTAAAGTACCTGTTGTAACAACTCCACAGGTTAAATTTATGGCATTTGAACAATTATCATTGGCAGGAGGATTTGAAGAAGTGTTACATGTTACATTACGACTTCTTGGCAAATTTTCTGCACCACAATTTGAATTTGTATGCGTATAAAAACGAACAGTGGTTGAAACATTTGCATTTACAGTTAGTGAACCAGTGCCGATTTCATAGATTGTTGTTCCGGTCCAATTTGTAAGTGTGATAAAATCGCTGCTTACTGAACTTGAAAAAGTATAGGTAGCACCACCAGTAACAGATACTACGGAATATTCGCTTGCATAGCAATCTGAACTTATTGTTTCGATTGAACCGGTACAATTTGGCGTAAAGATGTCCAA
>JAISAD010000065.1 GCA_031266895.1 Bacteroidales bacterium | reverse complement strand
GGTCGCTATCTGGGAATACGCTCTGTGGTAATAATCCATGTTTTGCGAAATGCCATAAAAACTGCCTGTTAGCGTCAAAACTGTAATTATAAGTGCTTTTTTCATATCCCTATCTGATTAAGGTCTATTTTAACCTAATTATAGGTGTTTTATTAAAATTGGAGGCAAAGATACATATTTTTTTTATTTGGATTTCAAATACTCATCAATAGCAGAAGCAGCCGTTTTGCCTGCTCCCATAGCTAAAATAACGGTGGCGGCGCCGCTTACGGCATCTCCGCCGGCAAAAATGCCCTTACATGAAGTCTGTCCCCGCCCGTCGGCTATAATACAACCCCACTTATTGACCTCTAATCCTTTGGTTGTGTTGTGTATCAGCGGATTGGGTGAAGTTCCGATGGACATGATAACCATATCCACGTCCAGTACAAATTCAGAGCCGGCTTGCGGCACAGGGCGGCGGCGTCCCGAATCGTCAGGCTCTCCCAGCGTCATGCGAATGCACTGCATCCCTTTTACCCAGCCATTTTCATCGCCGATAATTTCTACAGGGTTGCACAGCAAGTTGAAAATAATGCCCTCTTCCTTAGCGTGATGCACCTCTTCTACGCGAGCAGGCAGCTCCTCTTCCGAGCGGCGATACACAATATAAACCTCTGCACCCAGGCGCAGTGCGGTGCGAGCGGCATCCATAGCCACGTTTCCACCGCCTACAACGGCCACTTTTCTTCCCACAAAATTGGGTGTTTCGTAGCCGTCCTTATAGGCAAAAAGCAAATTATTCCGCGTCAGAAATTCATTTGCAGACACCACGCCACAGAGATTTTCACCCGGAATATTCATAAAGCTGGGCAATCCTGCACCCGAGCCAATGAAAACTGCTTCAAAATGCTCCTCATTCATCAGCTTATCAATGGAAACGGTGCGGCCAACCACTACATTTTTTTCAAATTTAGCTCCCAGCTTGCGCACATTTTCTACTTCGTACTTCACAACAGTCTCCTTGGGCAGGCGGAACGAAGGGATTCCATATACCAGCACGCCGCCATACTCGTGCAATGCTTCAAACAGGGTAACGCTATACCCTTTCATCAGCAGCTCCTTGGCACAGGTAATGCCTGCCGGGCCGCTTCCTATCACAGCCACTTTATGACCATTTTTTGCGGCAGGCAGGTCGAAAGTGAGGTGATTCTCACGCGCCCAGTCGCCCACAAATCGCTCCAGCTTGCCAATGGATACTGCATCGCCGCGCCTGCTCATTACACATTTGCCCTCGCATTGAGTCTCCTGTGGACATACACGCCCGCACACGGCAGGCAATGCCGAATCCCGGTTGATAATTTTTGCGGCCTCTCCAAAATCGCCTTCAGCTATGGACTTGATAAAATCGGGAATTTTGATGTTTACCGGACAACCGCTCACGCAAACGGGCTTTTTGCATTGCAGGCAGCGCTGGGCTTCTTCTATAGCCTCCTCGGCGTTGTAGCCCAGGCACACTTCGTCGAAATTGCGGGCACGCACCTGGGGCTGCTGTTCGCGCACGGGCACCCTGCGCCATCTGTCACGGCGATCTTCGCCGATGCCTCCAATATGGCATTCATGCTGTTCGGCGCGCTCTTCGGCTATCAACTGCTTCTTCTCCATCACGTTATTGTACATCCCCTGCCGTTTTAATGCCTGGTCAAAATCTACCAGCGAACCGTCAAATTCAGGCCCGTCCACACAGGTAAAGCGTGTTTTGCCGGCTACCGTAACCCGACACGCGCCGCACATGCCGGTACCATCCACCATCATAGAATTGAGGCTGACAGTACATTTCAAATCGAACTTTTGCGCTGTTTGAACGGCAAACTTCATCATAATGAGGGGCCCGATAGCAATCAATTCATCATATTGCTTTTTTTCCGTTTCGACAAGATGCTGCAGCACGTCTGTAACCAGCCCTTTCGTGCCGCTCGAATTATCGTCTGTGGTAACGTAAAGATTCCCTGCTATTTTCCGCAGCTCCTCCTCCAGAATCAACATCTCCCTGGTACGTGCTCCAATTATCACATCCGGAGCAGCACCATGATTATGCAACCACTTAACTTGAGGATAAACAGGGGCAATTCCTACCCCGCCGCCAATAAAAACGTAGCGGCGCTTCCGCAACTCGTCAAGCGGCACATGTATAAACTCCGACGGGTGTCCCAAAGGGCCGGCCACATCCTCAAAGAAGTCGCCAGCCTGATAGAGCGCCATCTGATTAGTGGATTTGCCAACAGCTTTAAAAACAATGCTGACAGTTCCATTTTCCGGATTATTATCACTGATAGTGAGCGGAATGCGCTCCGATTCAAGTTTCATTTTAATAATGACAAATTGACCGGGCAATGCTGATTCTGCAATTCGAGGGCAGGCAATATCCATTAAAAATGTATCATTTGACAGTTGTTTCTTGTTAATTATCTTATACATAAATATTATTTTTCAATACTTTACTTTCCATTTCATTCCAAAGTTGCCATCTTGCCTTATTGTTTACTTTCAAAAAATCGTTCAGCATCTATAACATTGAGTATCTTTTTTCCCTTCTCAGTCAAAAGAGGCATTAAAATATAACTGAAGCAGCCGAAAGGATAATTTTCTATTATAAACACATTTATAATATTATATAACAATAGTTTAGAGTAATTTTCAATATTAATTTCTTCAAAATAGCCTTGATTAATGCCGGTATCAATCAAGGTTTCCAGCAAAGA
>JAISAD010000064.1 GCA_031266895.1 Bacteroidales bacterium | reverse complement strand
AGGCTGTTTTTCGAAATCAGGATAGCCTGGTAGCGGCTATCGACATAATTGGAGTCGGGCGAAAGGGTGAGCAGCGTAAACAGGGTGTTGAATACCGCCTTGTTGCAGTTGAAGCAGCCCCCCGGCAGCACAAACAGGTATTCGCCATCCGTAATCTTAAAATCGGGAAAATGCTCCTGCATGTAAGCATTGAAAAAGCGGGTGCGCTTTTCGTTGCTGTTCTGGCAGCAGGTTAACACGCCGGCAATCATCAGGCAAATAATTAAAATAACTCTTTTCATTGTTTTTCGATTTTATAAATAACGTAAACGGGAGTTTCCTTTTCATCGCTCAATATTTTATTTTGAATGGCAAGGCCTTGTGCCGTAATCATGATATCGTGCTTGCTCAGATAATTCGGCATATCAATTTCCCCGATTTGCCGGTAATGACCATCCATTACAATAAGCGACCATGGCTTATCTTTCGGGTCGTTGAAAGTGCCGTCTTTATTCTCGTAAGGCATGGGGATTGTGGCTACGTCATAATAATAATCGCGATAACTGTCGTAATGCAAATAGATATAGGAAACAGTGCGGCTGGCATACTGTTTCCTGTAAATTGGGTCAAACTGTTGCCTGGCATCATAATGTTCGTTAGGCTTGGTTTTATGCCGGCTTTTCATCGGAAAATGTTCCTGACTGTTATCTACCGGATGGGTTACAAACAGGCTGTCAATAAAAAAATAGGAAGTAACAATATCCAGATTTTTATTAATCGCTATACGAGGCCACCAGTTGGAGTAGGACGTTTTTTCCGAGAAGTAATCTTTGGGATAGTGAACGTAATTTGTTTGAGCAGAGGTAACGGAATCTTTACTTACGATAATATCTTGAAAAAAAAGGTGCTGTAAAAGTTTACAACGTGTTTCAAAATCCTCCATGTGATACATTATTTTAGAAAAACGAGTATGAGCATAATAATGACGCTTTGCCTCTATTTTTTGTAGAGGAAGAGCCAAAGTCCCCAGTGAAGACAAGGAAAATGTATCTCCATACATGGCACCCATAAAACCATAATCAAGGGTATCTAAAACAGTTCCATTAGAATTGATGCGTTTAAAGAGATCATCTTGAAAAGATTGATAAATAAAAGTGGTTGTATCTTCTATTAGATAATTTTGTATCAAAGTGTTAACAGGGAATAATGCTGTGGGCTTAATAGAATCAAGGCAGAGGGCAAATCCATGGCGATACGTTTCGGGATAATAGACAAAATAGGTGTTGGCCTGGGTGTTATATTCGGGCATATAGAACGATTGCACATATTGAATTTTTAATGGCAGTTCAATCGTATCGCAGGGGGTAATCTTTAAAGTTGCGCCCTTTTGTCCCAAAGCAGAGCAGGAACAGAACAGTAACACAAAACTTATGCCAAAACAGAGGCAAATAACCTCTGTTTTGGCATAAGTACATACATAAGATAATTTCATTTTACACATTTTTTTCTATGATAGAAAAAGGAATAGCGAAAGTTTGTGAAGAAATCCTGGGCGTTTCTCCATCTGTAATAGCTTGTGGTAAAGAAGCCGAAGTGAAAATTATAACCCCATTTCCATTTGGAGGAGTAATAACGTCTTTAATTACATACTTGCTGGACTGCAATAACCGTAAAAATTGCTTTCCATCTTCCGAATTTCCTAATTCAGGCAATAAATCCTGATAATTTTTCGGATCAGCAAAAAATTTGGCTACATCATCACCAGATTGGTCTATCAAGTTCTTGATATTTTCAATTACTTGATGACTTAGCGCAGAACCAACCACTATTACGCATGGCGCACAATTTAAGCCATCGACATTACAATACTGATGACATTCTTCACACCATTCTGTCACTTTTTTATGACAACCTACTTCGGATGGGTCTATAGTTCTTGCCTTGAATGGTGTATTGCTATTGACTCCCGTTGTGTTTGGAAGAATTGATTCCTCTTTCTCACAAGAGATTACTACTAGTGCCGTTAACGCAATTACGGCAATGCTGATTATACTTATAGTTTTTATTCGTTTCATTTTTCAATTGTTTTAGAAACGTTTTGGGGCAATTAGACACTCTCCAGGAAGTTCCTTGTTGCCCTTTTTGCCAAGGAATTCCTGTTTTAAAAGGTTACGGGGCACTCTGTTTACAAAAATCCTGTTGCCCAAACTGGATTTTTATTTCTGAGAATCGTTACGGCATTTTTTTTTGCTGTATTGACTCCATTCGTGCCGTATCTGCCGAGCAGAATTGCAATTACGATAGAAATAAATTCTATGCTTACAGGCTAATTGTGTTAGCCTTTAACTCCGACGGCAAGCACACTCAATCCACCGGAGTTAAACTCGGTCGAATTTATTTTTGCCCAATTGAAAAATAGTTGGAGCAGGAATATCTAAAACAGAAAGCAGGATTACCTTCCTGATAAGAGTTATGGCATACCCAAAGAGCATCATAACGGCTGATTTTAATACGACAGAACTCAGGCACAAACCTCTAAGAGTGCGCTTGAAAGATAACAGTAAAATGAGTATCCGGTTCTGCATTAAAATAAACTTTAATTTTGGTTGCAAAAATACAACAAACATTTGAATCATAATCGCCGATTTGTTGCAAGTTTGGAACAGATTGTTGCAAACTTGCAACGAGACTTACTGTCTTCGCTATAGATACTCTTCTATAGAGCTATTATAACAGGTAAAGAAGTTGAATTTCAATATATTAGATATAATTTCCAAATCTCCCGTATCAACAGTAGGTTTTTTAAGCAGACGATGCACATAACTGCGATGATGCCCCATTTGCCTGGCAAGCCATGCGGGGGTTCTGCTTTCTTTTACAAGTTTTTCTTCAATAATTTTTCCGATGTGAACCATAATTTTATACAATGAATAACGTGAATCTATTTTAATTTTATTGATATTCAAGGTTCTAGAAAACACCTATATAAGAAATAAACACAAAATAATTCACGCATGGCATGAACTTATGCTATCTATTCTTCTTATAATCGGTAAATTTTCTAGATTTAGAATATCGAGAACAGAAACTAAAAGCTTTGATTTTTAATAAATTACATACTTTTCTCTATCTACATGTTTTTTTTAAAATTACTAATTATGTTACTACTTATTGCAAGTGCAAATATATGGAATTTTTCACATACATACATTTTTTTCTACAGGCATTAACTTATGTCTTCACTCGTCTCTCCGTATCGCCTTTCCCGGAATTGAAATTCATGTATAATTTGCCAAAGCATGAAAATACTGATTCTCTGTTCCCTGCCTGTTCTGACTGAAATATTTGGGTCGGGAATGTTAGAGGTTGTTTCATTTGCTTGCCTGTAACACTATTTAATCATAGCAAGAATGTCCTGCAACTGTTTATTTCTAAACGAAGCAATATCTTGTCGAATAGAAGCAAGTATGGACTTTCCTTTGCTGCTCTTTGTAATTTTTTCATATTTATCAAGCAGCTTCAAAAGAGAATCTGACAGTTCATCCGTAAACATAATTTCCGTTAAATGCTTTTCCGGATTTACAAATGCCTCTATCACAGGATTAAACTTCTTAAAAAACGAAGCGGATCGTAATGCCAATGCAAGACCGATTTTTCCTCCATATTCCTCGATTAAATAGTAATAATTGACAATATACTCCTCGCCTTTTTTGGAATTAGATAAAAAATCATCTCGAAAAGCGCACATTAAATCCATGTTAAAAAACCTGTTTTCCACTATTGCATCTTTTGCTTCATATCGAAAAAGGGCATAGTATTCCTTTATATTTTTATACACATCTTCTGCAAATTCCCCTTTTATTGTAATCCATGATTTGTTCTGAGGGTCAGTAAATACATAATTTTTAAGATAATAATGAAGATGGGTAGATGTTATCCCCTCTACAGCCACTCTTACGTTTTCTACTTCATAAAATTCCGAGTTCTCATTTCTTACAAATAAGTGGTGTGTAATTTTCCTTCCCTTCACATCATACACACTCACACCCTTTATGTGTTCGTCGGTTACAGTAGGAGATGGCTGTATAACGAGTGAATCATAGTACAGGACAAAGGCAAATACAGGATTCTCCATTGCAATGTTTTTACCCGCACAATACTCTTTTGCAAGCTGAAACAGATTTTCTTCCGATGCACGCGAAGCGGTTTCTCTGTAATACCCGTCTTGCATACCTTTGTAAATTAAAAATTCTGCTTGATGTGATTTGCCTGTTAAATCAAAGTTGATTTTTTCTACGGCATCAGGTTCCCTGGGGATACCACCTGAAGAATATTGTTTTTTACATGCCGTAAAGGCTAATGTTCCTGCCGCTAAAACAGCTAATAAACTTAATATTTTTCTCATACGAGTACTGTTTAAAATGTTAATATTTTTTGACTTAACAATAGTGCAAAAATACAACAAATATTTGAACCACAATGGCCGATTTGTTGTAAGTTCGGGATAGATCATTGCAAAGTTGCAACGAGGCTTACTGCCTTCGCTATAGAGACTCTTCTATAGAGCTATTATAACAGGTAAAGAAGTCGAATTTCAATATATTAGATATAATTTCCAAATCTCCCGTATCAACAGTAGGTTTTTTAAGCAGACGATGCACATAACTGCGATGATGCCCCATCTGTCTGGCAAGCCATGCGGGGGTTCTGCTTTCTTTTACAAGTTTTTCTTCAATAATTTTTCCGATGTGAACCATAATTTTATACAATAAATAACGTGAATTTACTTTGAAACTATTATCATTTAAGGTTCTGGAAAATACCCATGCAAAAATACATACAAAACAATTCACGCATACGCAAATTATGCTTCTTATTCTCTTTTGCATGATTAAATTTTCCAGAATTTAAAATAACGAAAATAAGGGCTAAAAGCTCTGATTTTTAATAAATTACATACTTTTCTATATCTACATGTTTTTTTAAAATTACTAATTATGTTACGATTTGTTACAAGTGCAAATATATGGAATTTTCACATGCACAAAAAAACAGAAGCACACAATGGGATAATTAAGCGTTTGGAAACAGGCAATATTGGACCGCGCCTACTTAAATGCTTCCAGAATGTGTTCGGTTTCCTGCAGTTTTCTTTGCAGCAATTCTTTACTTCTTGCTTCTATCAAGAGGCGCAAATAGGGTTCAGTGTTAGAAGGGCGGATATTAAACCACCAATCCTTAAACTCAATGCGATAGCCGTCAAAATCCATCAGAACAGCAGGTGTCTCCTGAGCAGTAAAATGATTTTTTACCGCTTCCATAGCTTCGATCTTTCGTTCAATTTTGAAATTAATTTCACCTGAATTGGCATAGCGTACAATCTCGCTTATCAATTGCGATACCGTTTTGCCGTGCCGTTTCATTTCGCTAAAAACATGCAATGCTACCAGCGCGGCCAGCATGGCGGAGTCGGAATAGTAGAAATCGCGGAAGTAGTAATGACCGGCAAACTCACCACCGAAAGCACCATCAATTTCCCGCAATTTACGGGCAGCGTAGGCTCGTCCCACACGCCAGATGTAGCTTTGCCGTCTCATATCGGCAATATATTCCGCAACCGATTTTGACGTTCTAATATCTTGAATAACATAACCCTGCATATTTTTTTCGCCAATAAAAAAGTGCGCCAGCACAGCAATTATCAAATCGGGCGGAATAAATTGTCCCAACTCATCTACAAACATCACGCGATCGGCGTCTCCATCAAAAATCACGCCGATATCAGCCTTTTCGGCCAATGTTTTTTGCTGCAAATCTACCACATTTTCAGGCTCCAAGGGGTTGGCTTCATGATTGGGAAATGTGCCGTCAAGCGTATCGTACAGATAAATCGGTTGCATGCCAAACAACTCCTTTACCAACAAAGAAGCCATGCCATTCGAGCAATCCATCACGATTTTAAGGTTGGAAAAATCATACCGGTATTGCGCTAAAAAGTCTAAATATTCCGCTTTCACCTCAAGAGGTATCACTTTCCCTTTATTTGCAGCAGGCTTAATATCAGACAGTTGCACCATGCTTTCCAATTCCCGGAGTCCATTGTCATAACCCATAGGCAAGGCATTAGTGCGCGAAAACTTAAGTCCGTTATACGCTTTTGGATTATGTGAAGCTGTAATCATTACCGATGAATCGAATCCATGTCTGGCTGTAAAATAGTAAACCATAGGGGTGGTAGTCAGCCCCATGTCGTAGAGGTCTGCTCCGCTGTCGGTAATGCCACGCCGAAGCGCCTCAAAAATGGCCGGCGTAGAGGTACGCATATCGCGCCCTGCCAGCACTTTCGATACGTTCAACAACTGTGGCAAAAAATAGCCGATTTTATAAATATCATCCAAGGTAAAGTCCTTTTCATATATGCCTCGAAAATCGTAAGATTTGAACGCTCCCATAGTTTATATTGTTTTGTTCCTGAAAAGCGGTGCAAATTTACGGAATTTTTGAATAATATTCTTTTGCAATACCAAAAAGCATTGCTTTTTTGCCAAAACGGGAAATCAAAGTGGAATGCTGCGAAGCGTAAATGTTATGCAGAGCTTCGAAAACTTGTTTACGAACTTTATGGGGTAAAAACAAACCATCCTAAAAGTTGAATTTTGGTTTTAGTTTGCCCATAAAATAGTGTTAAAATGCTATTTTTATGGAATTTTGCGTGGTGGATCCGGTGGGTGCGAGCCACCAAAACTACTGCTACATATCTCTTTTACTCTTGCGTGAATTTTATGTGCCGCTGTCGCAACTGACCAAGAAACTGTAGACATGATGATTCTCGCCGGCAGCGAGGCTTATGTGGCAGGATTTGCTTACTACGGTTCAAGCAAAGAGGATATGAAACGGAAACATCCCAATGCTGTACTGATTGCAGAGGAACTGGAAAAGCGCTTTTCGGGTCGTTCACGGGCGAAAAGGGCAGAATAGCAACAATGTTGTGTTTCCTCTTTTTTCTATTTCAAAAAATCCCGTACCTTTGCACGCTAAATTTTAACCCAAAAATTAATGATAAAACCAAGAGTTCGCTTTGCCCCAAGTCCTACCGGCCCATTGCATATTGGTGGCGTAAGAACCGCCCTCTATAATTACCTTTTTGCTAAAAAGCATGGCGGCACTTTTATTTTGCGAATTGAAGATACTGACCAAACCCGCTTTGTGCCGGGTGCGGAAGCCTATATTGTGGAGGCTTTTAAATGGCTGAATATTGAGTTTGACGAGGGTGTACACGTAGGTGGTGCCTGTGGTCCCTACAAGCAGTCGGAACGGAAAGCGATGTATAAACAGTATGCCGTTCAACTGCTTGAAAGCGGGTGGGCTTACTATGCTTTCGACAGTGCCGAATCGCTGGATATGCTGCGCAAGGCAGCTGAAGCAGAAAAGAAAAATTTTCAATATGACGTGCATAGCCGTCTTTCGTTGTGCAACTCCCTGACTCTTGGCGCCGAAGAGGTTTCGGCAAAATTGGCGGCTGACGAACCTTATGTGATTCGTTTCAAATTTCCCGAAAATAGAGATATTACAGTACGTGATTTAATACGGGGAGATGTTATAGTTAATTCCAATACATTGGACGATAAGGTATTATACAAATCCGACGGAATGCCGACCTATCATTTGGCCAATATTGTGGATGATCATACTATGGATATTACGCATGTGATCAGGGGTGAAGAGTGGTTGCCCTCTGCACCCCTGCATGTGATGCTTTATCACGCTTTTGGGTGGGAAGCGCCTCAATTTGCCCATTTGCCACTGCTGTTGAAACCTGACGGCAACGGGAAGTTGAGCAAACGGGATGGCGACCGATTGGGCTTTCCTGTATTTCCCCTCGAATGGCACGATCCCAAGAGTGGAGAAGTGTCGGTAGGCTACCGTGAAACGGGTTATGTTCCGCAAGCCGTAGTCAATATGCTGGCCCTGCTGGGCTGGAATCCGGGCAACGGTCAGGAAGTGATGACGATTGAAGAGATGACTGCGCTGTTTTCCATCGAGAAAATTAATAAGTCGGGAGCCAAATTTGACCCGGAAAAGGCAAAATGGTTCAATCACAAGTACCTGCAAATGATGTCGAATGAACTGTTGGCGCACGCTTTTGCCATGCAATTGGCTGAAAAAAACATCAATGAATCTGAGGAACGTATTCTAAAAGTCATCTCGCTGGTGAAAGAGCGTATAAACTTTACCAAAGATATATGGGAACAGAGCGCTTTTCTCTTTGAACCGCCACAACAGTATGATGAGCAGGTGATTAAAAAACGCTGGAAATCAGATACTCCGGAACATCTGCAAGCTATCGCTGCTATTTTGACCGAAGAAAAGCCATTTTGCAAAGAGCACGCTCACAATCGCACTGTAGCCTGGATTCAAGATAACGCCCTCAATATGGGGCAAATTATGAATTGCCTGCGCATTGCCTTGGTGGGTGCGGCTAAAGGACCTGACCTGTTTGAAATTATTGACTTTCTGGGCGTTGAAGAGGTTACGCGCCGTATTAAAAGAGCCATTTCAATAATTGCCTTATCTTAATGGAACTGCTGCAAAAGAGTAAACGCGTCTATTTTTTGGGTATCGGCGGCATTGGCATGAGCGCCCTTGCACGCTATTGCCTGCAAGCCGGCAAAGAGGTTTATGGCTATGACCTGACTCCCACATCCCTCACGGACGAGTTGCAGAAAGCCGGTGCGCACATTCATTATGAAGAACTGCCGGAACTGATTCCCGAAAAAATTGATTTTGCAGTTTATACGCCTGCGGTAAGCGTTGACCACGCAGAGTATCAATATTTTGTAAGAAACAGTATTCCGATTGTCAAACGCGCCCAGCTGCTGGGCATGTTGAGCTCCCAATATCCCACTATTGCTATTGCGGGTACGCATGGCAAGACAACCACTACGGCCATTGCGGCACAACTGCTGCATGGCGAAAAGCCGCTTATGGCTTTTATCGGCGGCATTGCTAAAAATTTCGATTCCAATTTTATTTTGGATAAAAGCCTGCAATATGCCGTAGTCGAGGCAGATGAGTTTGACAAGTCATTTTTAAGTCTCTCGCCCACGGTGGCCGTCATTACCTCTATGGATGCCGATCATTTGGATATATACGGCGACAAGCGCTATTTGGAAGAGTCGTTCAAACTCTTTGCCCGGCGCATTGTGCCCGGCGGCACGCTGGTGATACACGAAGCCGTTGCCGATCGCATTGCTCATCCCTGCAAGGTTACCTATGGGTTGAGCGCCTCCTGTGACTACCAGATTACAGAACTGTCTATGCAGCACGAAAAGGCCTCGTTTCGGCTTGTTTGCCGTGATAAAAGCTATGCAGTGCAACTGGGGATACCGGGAATGCACAATATTCTGAATGCTACGGCTGCTTTTGCCGCGGTGCAGGCACAGTTTGGCGACGAGGCTGCACAAGCTGCGCGTTTTTTGGACAGGTTAGCACGTTTTAACGGGGTAAAACGGCGATTTGACTACCAGATTATCCGCCCCGACTTGATTTATATAGACGACTATGCACATCATCCCGAAGAGTTGCGTGCCATTATCACGGCTGTGAAAAATATCTATGCCGATAAGCGAATTACAGGCGTGTTTCAACCTCATCTCTTTACGCGCACCCGCGATTTTGCACCCGAATTTGCCGACGCACTGGGACTTTTGGATGAGGTAATTTTATTGGAAATTTACCCGGCACGCGAACTTCCTGTTGCAGGGATCAATTCGGCTTATTTATTAAGTTTGTTAACGAACAGTCAAAAGCAACTGTTATCAAAAGAAGTACTACTACCCTATCTGCAACAGGCATCTCCTCAGGTACTGCTCACTTTGGGTGCCGGCGACATTGACCGTTTGGTGCCGATTTTGCGGGATAATTTGTAAAAATCAATGGTTGCCGCCACATTTGGAGTCGCCGCATTTGCTACAGGTTGCGCAATTCTCTTTAATTTCAATAGTGTCCACGGAACCACAGTTAGAACATTTAAGTTTAGGGATGCGAGTGCCATCTTCCAAAAATTTCTTTAAAGCCCTGAGTACCCCGTTTTTCCATGAGTTAATATTTTCGTCGCTGAAATTAAGCTGCATGATGAGCCGAATAATATTCGGCAACGGAATTTCATAGCGCAACATGGCAGAAATCATTTTGGCATAGTTCCAGTATTCGGGATTAAAACTGCGCGAAAGGCCGCATATCAGCACTTTATAGCCATCTCTGTCGAAATACTGAAAATCATATGATTTGGTATTATTTTCACGCTTTACCTTAATAATAGTTCCTTTGGTAATCATTTTCGGAATATTAAAGCGTCCGTCGTCAATCTTTCCGGTAAAAATTTCGTAAGGGCGATTATCCTTAATGCCGATAAAAGCTATCCAGTCTTCGCTGTTGTTTTTAAAACGGATAATTTCAGCTTGCAGCTCCATAGGCCGCTTCAACGGCACGTCATCCTTTTTTTCTTCCGATTTAATAGAATCGTAGATATTGTTACGGCTATTCTCGCGATAGACGGTAATCCCCTTGCAACCCACTTCCCAAGCCTTTTTATAAACATCGGCAATAATGTTTTCGGTAACATTTTCCGGCATATTTACTGTAACCGAGATGGAATGGTCCACCCATTTTTGTACAGCACCCTGCATTTCCACCTTTTTTACATAATCAATGTCGGCCGAAGTAGATTTGTAGTATGGCGATTGTTCAAATAGCTGCTGCAACTCTTTGAATTTCATTTTTTTCAATTTTTCTTCGCTGACGCCGGCAACCTGTTCAGACCAATAGACAAACTTGGAATGGAAAACATAATAAATTTCATACAATTCGCCATCGGATTCATCCCGTTCCGTCTCTCTGCTTTCGTCGCGAATATCGTTAGGATTTACCTTTCTTTTGCGCTTATATATCACATTAAAAACGGGTTCGATGCCTGAAGTAGTTTGTGTACAAATGCTTACGCTTCCCGTAGGGGCGATAGTGAGCAGGGCTATATTGCGGCGACCATGGCGTACCATATCTTCATACAGTTGAGGATCAGCCTCTTTCAAACGCAAAATAAAAGGATTTTTATACTCTTTCATATTACTGTATATCGGAAATGCACCCCGTTCGCCAGCCATTGCAACCGACGAACGATAGGCTGCGAGGGCTAATTGTTTGTGTACTTCGGTAGAAAAGGCGATCCCATGTTCGGAAGCATAGCGAATGTTAAGCGCCGCCATCATGTCGCCTTCGGCAGTAATGCCCAAGCCTGTACGGCGACCCTTTAGTGACTGTTTTTTAATTTTGTTCCACAACTCCATCTCTACCCGCTTTACATTTTCGCTTTCGGAGTCAGCTTCTATTTTTGCCAAAATACGGTCTATCTTTTCCAGTTCAAGGTCAATAATATCATCCATAAGGCGCTGGGCATACTGTGCATGCTCTTTAAAGAGTTTCATGTTGAAAGTGGCCTTATCGGTATAGGGATTCTCTACATAACTGTAAAGATTCAGGGCAATGAGACGGCAACTGTCATAGGGACAGAGTGGTATTTCGCCGCACGGGTTGGTAGATACGGTCTTGAAACCTTCGTCGGCATAGCAGTCGGGAATAGATTCGCTACAGATAGTATCCCAGAAAAGTATGCCCGGTTCGGCTGATTTCCAGGCATTATGGATAATTTTATTCCAAATTTTCGAAGCATCTATCTCTTTAACTACCTTTGGAGTATCTGAATTTATCGGATATTGTTGCATGTATGGAGTGCCGTTTTTCACCGCCTGCATAAATTCATCGTCAATTTTTACTGACACGTTAGCGCCCGTAACTTTGTTTTTTTTCTTTTTAGCATCAATAAAGCTTTCTGCATCGGGATGCTTTACGGATATGGAAAGCATGAGCGCTCCACGCCGTCCATCCTGGGCTACTTCGCGGGTAGAGTTAGAGTATCTTTCCATAAAAGGCACCACACCGGTAGAGGTAATGGCGCAGTTTTTCACACTGCTGCCGGCAGGACGAATGTGAGACAGGTCGTGCCCAACACCGCCGCGCCGCTTCATCAATTGCACCTGCTCTTCATCCATCTTCATGATGCCGCCGTAGGAATCGGAATTGTCTTCATTCCCAATTACAAAGCAATTTGAGAGCGACGAAATTTGAAAATCGTTACCTATGCCAGCCATAGGGCTGCCTTGTGGTATGATAAATTTAAATCTGTCGAAGAGCGAAAAAATCAACTCTTCACTCATAGGATTAGCGTATTTTTTTTCAATGCGGGCAAACTCTTTAGCCATTCTGAGGTGCATATCGGCGGGAGTACGCTCCATTAATTCTCCCTTGTCGTTTTTCAGTGCATATTTGTCAATCCAAACGTCGGCAGCCAATTCATCACCTCTGAAATAGGCTACTACTTCGGAAAAAATCTCTTCTTTGGTATATATTCGTGCTTGTGTTATCTCCCCTTTCAATGAATGTTCCGTTTTTCCGACCGGTTTTTTTTGAAACTCTGACATCGTATCCATATCTAATTTATCCAAATGCTGTTGCCGAATTGCAATAAGGTCATTATTATTGCTGTCAATCACTTGCTTTTCCGTACTGGTCACCATCTCTTCTTCCGTACCGAAGAAAGAATATTCATTATCCATTAGTTTTGAGTTTATATGTTTATATTTGCAATTAGCGTGATTTGGAAAGATTATCAGAGAATAACAGCCAACCTTAACAAGGCGTTTTTTTACAATAAATTGAAGATAAGTACTTTCTATTATTTCCAACCATAAAATTTCGATGTGGCTAAGATAGAACAAAAGAATCTCAAAAGTTTTTTTTGAGGTTCTTTTTTTTCAACAAATTTTGGTGAATAAAATTTTGTCCTGAATATTAGTTAATTAGCTTTTCCCTTTTAACTTATACTCGAAACGGACGCTTTCATATCAATTTTTTTAATAAGCCCTTGCAATACTTCGCCCGGTCCAAACTCTACAAATTCGGCAGCCCCGTCTGCAATCATATTTTGCACAGATTTTGTCCAGAGTACCGGAGCGGTAAGCTGTTCTATGAGGTTCTGCTTGATAATGGCAGGATCAATAGCCGGAAGTGCCGTATAATTTTGATAAATAGGACATTGTGGGTTATGAATGGTCGTTTTTTTAATCGCTGCAGCAAGCTCCTCTTTAGCAGGTAGCATAAGTGGGGAGTGAAAGGCGCCGCCTACTTTTAACGGTAATATGCGCTTGGCGCCGGCAGTTTTCAGTGCCTCTGTGGCCAATTCCAGCCCTTTAAAAGTGCCTGAAATGACTAATTGCCCAGGTGCATTGAAATTGGCCGCTACAACTACTTCGTCGATAGAGGCACATATTGCCTTAGTTTGCTCGTCGTCGAAGCCCAATACTACAGCCATACCCGAAGGGTTGAGTTCGCAGGCTCGCTGCATGGCATGGGCACGTGTGGCCACCAATAACAGGGCGTCTTCAAAACGCAATGCGCCACAAGCTACCAAAGCCGAAAATTCGCCTAAAGAATGCCCCGCTACCATATCAGGCATTCCATTACTTAATATAGTATAGGCAACTGTCGAATGTATAAAAACAGCTGGCTGGGTTACATCAGTGGCTTTCAAGTCTTCCTCCGTACCGCCAAACATAATGTCGGTAATGTTGAATCCCAAAATATCATTAGCCTGTTGAAATAGCTTGCGTGCAGCGGACTGTGTGTCGTACAGACCCTTGCCCATGCCCGAAAATTGCGCTCCCTGTCCGGGAAACAGATATCCAATCATAATGCAGTTTTTTTAATTTTTGTTGTTTCTGTTCTGAGTGGCAAAAATACGAAAATTATAGTTCATTTCCATAATAATTTTGGGAACTGTCATCCTGTTCAAAGAGTTGAAAATTCGAGGAGATAAGTTTCAAATGTATTATAATCTGAATTAAGCATTAAAAAAATATATCAATCAGCATGTAATTCGAAAATTTTACGGATATTTGCACCCAATTTTGATTCTTGCGAAAAAATGAAACGCTTTTTGGCTAAATATATTATAATCACGCTATTAGTTACAGTTTCGACTGTCAGTTTTGGGCGTGATTATGTCCAACAAATTGCCATTATCCCGAATTCAGAAACATTAAGCAATGCTCCCTCTCCAATGGAGGCAGTACACCACCCCGAACTTACGGTCAGCAATATTCTTTCGCTCAATGTGGAAAAACCAACAGCTTTTGCAGGCCAAACAGTAATGCCATTACGCCTGATATCCTCTTTTACCTTGTTGAAAGAGCTGTTTTTGCAACAACAGATTCATCATAAATTATCTATTCTTAACGCTTTAAGCGATTGTTATCTTGCCCAAAAAATCCTGCATGGATATTACACTTTGGGGTTAGGGATAATGCGGTGTTGATTTAATCACGAATCACAAATTCTAAATTTAGGAATGGGGAATTTCCGAATTTCCCGCTGTTTTTCGTTATAGTTATTTTTTATTAACACCAAAAATTAAAAATTATGGATTCATTTGAATTATTAGAAGATAAATTAAAAAAAATGCTTGATGAGCATATCATCACCAAATCGTGGTTAGGAACGATTTATAAGCCAACCGGCAAAAAGTTAAAACGTTTTCGGTTTTACGTGGACCCCAATTTTGCTTCAACGCTAAAAGGCCATATTAATAACCGTCAATTTACTGATATTCACAAAATTAAAAAATGCAGCTCTTCCAACTATCTGATAGACATACGCATTACCGAAGATGGAAATATTTGCCTGTTTCAACTGATGGAATATATCCCCTACAGTTTTGTACCGGCTTCACCGGTAGTAGAATTGCATGATGCCGATGCTAAAATAATACTCACTTGGTCTAAATCTTAAACTATAAAGTTATGAATGCTGTATTTATTGCCATTATCATCGTGTTTATTGGGGGCTATGCGTGCATCGCTCTGGAACATCCGTTTAAAGTTAATAAAAGTGCTTCGGCACTGATTTTAGGCGTAGTATTGTGGACGCTAATTATGATTGGCGGCACTGCTACCGTTATCAATCCAGATATGCAGGCAGCACTGACCGGAGGCAGTAGTTTTACCGATTGGCTATTGGAAAATTTGTTGCACCAACTGGGGGGCATTGCCGAAATCCTCTTTTTCCTGATGGGAGCCATGACCATTGTGGAATTAATTGATTCTTACGGTGGTTTTAAAATTATTACGGATAAAATTGCTACGACAAGTCGGGTTAAATTCTTATGGCTGCTTACCATTCTTACCTTTTTCATGTCGTCCGTATTGGATAATATGACCACGGCGATAGTAATGGTAGCACTTTTGCGTAAATTGGTTGCCGACCAGAAGGAACGCTGGTTTTTTGCCGGTATGATTATTCTGGCGGCTAATGCCGGCGGCGCATGGTCGCCTATTGGCGATGTTACCACGATTATGCTCTGGGTGAGCGGCAAAGTGAGTACGTTAACCATTATGTATAAAACTTTTTTAGCTTCCATGATGTCGATTATCGTGCCGCTCATTATCCTCAGTTTCCGCATGAAAGGAACTTTTAAACGGACTCAGTTATCTGACAATCAACTTTCCGAAAATGCACAAAATCGAATTTCGCATAAAGAGCAGGTATTGATATTGTGCCTGGGGGTTGGCGTATTGCTTTTTGTGCCGATTTTTAAGGCGACTACCCATTTGCCGCCTTATATTGGCATGATGGGCGGGTTGGGCATATTGTGGGTTATCACCGAAATTCTAAAACGGCGACATCCGCAACGCGACAACAGCCGTTTAGAGATCACCTCTGTCCTTTCTCGAATAGATATACCGAGCATTCTCTTTTTTCTTGGTATTTTATTGGCAGTTGCGGCATTGCAGGTGTGCGGACATTTGAGTACCCTTTCTCAGTCGCTCAACCATTTACCACTTGAGGAACCAGGAAAATATCTGTCTATCAGCTATATTATTGGGCTTTTATCGGCGGTAATAGACAATGTGCCGCTAGTAGCGGGCGCAATGGGGATGTACACTTTTCCTGCCGACCACTATTTTTGGGAATTTGTAGCCTATTGTGCAGGCACAGGCGGCAGCATACTCATTATTGGTTCGGCTGCCGGCGTAGCCGCTATGGGATTGGAAAAAATAGATTTTATCTGGTATCTAAAAAAGATATCACTGCTGGCTTTTATCGGTTATACGGCGGGTGCACTGACCTATATTGCACAATATTTTATCATGAATGGGATCTGATGCGCTTTTATCTTTGCTAATCAATCTTCAAAACTGCTAAAAATGCCGATTGTGGTACTTCTACATTGCCGATTTGACGCATCTTTTTCTTGCCTTGCTTCTGTTTTTCGAGCAATTTGCGTTTACGGGTAATGTCACCGCCGTAACATTTGGCTGTAACATCTTTTCGTACTGCCTTAATAGTCTCCCTGGCAATAATTTTTGTGCCAATAGCTGCCTGTATGGCAATGTCGAACTGTTGTCGGGGTATCAGTTCTTTTAGTTTTTCGCAAATTTTCCGACCAAAAGGATAAGCATTGTCAGTGTGAGTTAGCGAAGAAAGGGCATCCACCGAGTCTCCATTTAACAGTATATCCAGCTTAACCAGTTTGGCCGGTTTGTAGTTGGAAACATGGTAATCGAAAGAGGCATAACCCTTGGAAATGCTTTTTAATTTATCGTAAAAATCGAAAACAATTTCGCCAAGTGGCAGGTCAAATGTCAATTCTACCCGATTAGCGGCAATATAAACCTGATTGAGCAACGTGCCGCGCTTATCGAGACAAAGCTTTATAATAGAACCGATATAGTCATCTTTTGAAATGATTTGGGCACGGATAAACGGCTCTTCCACATGATCAATAAGGTTGGGCGCAGGCATTCCTGACGGATTGTGCACTTCAATCATCTCCTTGCGTGTGGTAATCACATTATAGGAAACGTTAGGCACAGTGGCAATTACATCCATATTGAACTCGCGGTCAAGACGCTCTTGCACAATTTCCATATGAAGCAATCCAAGAAAACCGCAACGGAATCCAAAACCCAGCGCAGCCGAAGATTCGGGGACAAAAGTAAGCGAAGCATCATTAAGTTGCAGTTTTTCCAAAGAGGAACGCAACTCTTCATAATCGTCGGCATCAGTGGGATAAAGTCCGGCAAAAAGCATCGGCTTTACCTCCTCAAAACCGGCTACCGCTGTATTGCATGGGCGTTCTACGTGTGTAACGGTATCGCCTACCTGTACCTCTTTCGAGGTTTTGATTCCGGAAATAATATAGCCGACATCACCGGCCGAAAGGGTATCTCTCATTTCGGGTTTCAACTTCAAAATGCCTATTTCATCCGCGTAATACTCTTTGCCGGTTGATACAAATTTCACAAAATCGTTGCGTTTAATCGTACCGTTATAAATTCTGAAATAAGCAATAATGCCTCTAAATGAATTAAAAACCGAATCAAAAATCAAGGCTTGCAATGGAGCAACAGGGTCACCTTCAGGTGCGGGAATTTTTTCAATAACCGTACACAAAATTTCCTCCACACCCATGCCGGTTTTACCGCTGGCTTCAATAATATCGCTTTCGTTGCAACTTAACAGATCTATAATTTGATCTTTCACTTCGGCGGGCATTGCAGCGGGCATATCCATTTTGTTGAGCACCGGAATAACTTCAAGGTTGTTTTCCAACGCTAAATAAAGGTTGGATATAGTTTGCGCCTGTACCCCCTGCGTAGCGTCAATGAGCAGCAAAGCCCCTTCGCAAGCTGCAATGGAACGCGACACCTCGTAAGAAAAGTCCACATGTCCTGGAGTATCAATCAGGTTAAGCAGATATTCCTCTCCCTTGTAGTTATATTGCATTTGGATGGCGTGGCTCTTAATTGTAATACCGCGCTCACGTTCCAAATCCATATCGTCCAACACCTGGTCTTGAAAATCACGGTCGCTAACCGTATGGGTAAATTGCAACAGACGGTCAGCTAAGGTGCTCTTACCGTGATCAATATGAGCTATAATACAAAAATTTCTGATGTGTTTCATACAAGTTGCAAAAATACATGAAATTTTGGAATGCACAAATTTAGCTAACAATGGGTTGATTCTTTAAAGAAAAGCCACTTTACATAATTTAGGCCGTAACTCATGAGTATAAACAGGAACATTGACGATAAGGTGATCGGATTCAGTTCCTGAATTTTCACCCTCTTGCATAATTTGGGAATTTCGTGTATCTTTGCAGCCAAAAAACAGTTAGAATAAAAAAATAATAAATCATTTAAATTCAATATTCTATGAAGAAAAACGTAATCATCATTGGAGCAGCGGGAAGAGATTTCCATAACTTCAATACCTATTTTAGAGGAAATAAGAATTACAACGTGGTGGCTTTCACTGCAGAACAGATTCCAGGTATTGACAGCCGCATTTATCCTAAAGAATTGGCAGGTACAGACCTTTATCCGAATGGTATTCAAATTTATCCGGAAAGTAAACTGCCCGAATTGATTAAAAAATTCGATGTGGATGAATGTGTATTTGCTTACAGTGATAAACCTTACAACTACGTTATGGGTATCAGTTCTATCGTAAATGCCGCTGGTGCCGATTTTACTCTGATGGGACCAAAATATACGCAAGTAAAATCTACAAAACCGGTGATTGCTGTTGGAGCTACCCGCACAGGTTGCGGTAAATCGCAAACTTCCAGAAAAATTATCGAATATTTGGTAGGAATGGGCTTAAGAGTTGTGGCAGTGCGTCATCCCATGCCTTATGATCCCGATCTGAATAAACAGAAAGTACAGCGTTTTGCTGCCGTTGAAGATCTGAAAAAGCATAACTGCACCATAGAAGAAATGGAAGAATATGAACCTCATGTGGTTACAAAACGGAATGTAATTTATGCCGGTGTAGATTACGAAGCGATTCTCCGCGAAGCTGAAAAGGATCCCGACGGTTGTGATGTAGTATTATGGGATGGTGGCAACAACGACTTCCCATTCTATGCACCTGATCTTTTTATCGGTGTGGCTGATCCATTGCGTCCGGGCGCCGAAGTGAGCTACTATCCGGGCGAAGTAGTTGCCCGAATGGCTGATGTTATTGTAATAAACAAAATTGATTCCGCTTCATTAGAAAATATCAATATAGTAAGAGCCAATTTGGCAAAAATCAATCCGAATGCAACTATTATTGATGCAGCCTCCATATTGACCGTGGACAAACCCGAACTGATGAAAGGCAAAAAAGTGCTGGTTGTAGAAGACGGCCCAACTTTGACACACGGCGAAATGAAAATCGGTGCAGGTACGGTCGCCGCTATGAAATATGGCGCTGAATTGGTTGACCCAAGACCCTACTTAGCAGGTTCTCTGAAAAATACGTTTACTACCTATCCAAATATCGGCACACTGTTGCCAGCTATGGGCTATGGCGAACAACAGATGAAAGACCTCGAAAAAACTATTGCCGATACTCCCTGCGATGCTGTTGTAATTGGGACACCTATTGACTTGCCGCGTTTTATCAAGGTAAAACAACCGGTAGTAAAAATCGGCTATGAATTGCAGGAAATCGGAAAACCTACTCTTGAAGATGTGCTAACTGATTTTGTGAAAAAATTCAAATTACAACCGACAAAACCCATGAAATAACTTTGTATTTTTGTGATTAATTAATAAAAAGCCGCTTATAAAATAAGCGGCTTTTTATATTAAGCCCAATCATGTAACCCTTTAACTCTTGATTTTTTTATATCGTTGATACGCAGTTTGAAAATTTCATGTAAATTTGCAAGCCAAAAAGCAATAACGATGAATAATGAACTTTTTAATCTATTAATCAACAAAGGAGAACTTAAACAGTCGGTTTATGACATTACCTCAGAGGCAATGCAGGTCTTCAAAGAAGTGGCACAAGAGTTGGAGGATGATTTCAGAAAACAACATGTCGTCAAACATGAAACCATCACGGTACAGGTGGACAATAAAAATCATTTTGAAACTCAGATACGTTTCGCCGGTGATGTGCTTATTTTGCTAATGCATACTAATATATTTGAATTTCCACGTGCTCATCAGGTCATGCAAAGCAAATATATTCGCGAAGATAAAGAACGCTCCTACTGCGGCATGATTAAGATGTATAACTTTCTCAGCGACTCGTTTAAATATAACCGCATTAATGATGAAGGCTATATGATAGGGCGTATTCTCATTAACAAAGATCGGCACTATTTTGTAGAGGGGAAAAAGGAGCTGGCGCAAATTCTTAACAACTTCAGTGAAAACGAATTTACTAAAGATGTAGCACGCAATATTCTCCATTGTGCCATTCGCTATTGCGTAAATTTTGATCTTTTGGTTCCAAATTTTGAAGAAACAATCAAAATGACTCTCTCGGAAATGATACAAATTGAGGGACAAAACATGATTTCCAAAACGGCTAAACGCTTGGGTTTCAGATTTGAAAAAGATAATCCGGAGGTTCTTTAAAAAAAATCACGACACAATTGCCTGGTATCTAAAAAAAGTGTATCTTTGCACCCGCCTTAAAAAAGAAAGCCGCGTTCGTCTAGTCGGCCTAGGACGCAAGGTTTTCATCCTTGAAATCAGGGGTTCGAATCCCCTACGCGGTACAGATATGAATAATTATAAGGTGGGGTAGCAGTTAAAATTAACTGCTATTCTTTTTAGATTGTGGTCTGCAAATTCTTCCGCCAGACGCGGAACGCCTGTTATTAACCCTGATTGAGCGCTGTATATATGGTCTGTCAATTAAGAAACTTCCCCGCCAAAATCACGCATCCGTAAAGAGCAGCAGTTTCTGTACGGAGACGACGGTTTCCCAATTTGATTTCGGTAAATTGACATTGACTACATTGAGCTATCTCTTCCTTGCTGAAGTCGCCCTCAGGTCCAACGAGCAGAATAATTTTATCGCTTTTTAAGGGATAGTTTATCAATTGTTGATTGTTTTTATCGTCGCACCATGCGATTAATTTATCGGCATCAGAATCTCCATAATTCTTAATAAATTGTTGAAAATCAATCGCTTCCATTTTTGGCAACCATGTCGTATTAGATTGTTTCATTGCGGATACGGCAAGGCGCTCCATACGGTTCAGGTCAAGGTGCGGACGTTCGGAATGTGCACATCGCACAAATGAAATTTGCTCAATTCCGATTTCCACACATTTTTCTACCAGCCACTCCATACGATTGGGATTTTTGGTGGGTGCTACTCCAAGATGCAAAGTACGCTCACGCAGACCATAATTTTCCATTCTTTCTACAACCTGCACTGTACAAGCCTCCACATAAACAGATAAAAGTTCCCCTTTAATTAATGTACCCCGTCCGTCCGTAACAAAAATGTATGAGCCGGCGCTTTTGCGTAATGCTTTGGCACAATGCTTCGACTCTTCGGATGAGAGTATAAAATTATCGGCATTTAAATTGCTGTGGTAAAAAAATTGCATGATTCCTGTTTACAATATTATATCTTTTTTAATTTTGCAAAATTACTGTTTTTAAGCACTACCCTTCTTTCTCACTTAACTCTATCCATCGCACGGTTTTTATTTCAAGCTCTTCATCTACAATTCGATAGCGGCTACTCCACAAAAGCAACTCTTCGGCGCTTCCATTGCCGCTGTCAAAGCGAGTAATGAGCGCACGCTTTTCTTCTTCCAGTTGCCCAATTTCAATTTCTAAATGTTCAAGTTCCTGATTCTCTTTAAAAGTGCGCCTGTTTGAAACCGGCTTAGCCGATGGGGTGGACTGTATAGCAGCCATTTTGCTTTTATGTTGCTGTTTAGCTATATGCAACGCTTTCCGCGCCGCTAATCTATACTCGGTATAGTTGCCATAATGGTCTTTGATTTTACCGCTCCCCTCGAAAATAAAGATATGATCTACCAATTTGTCCATAAACCAGCGGTCATGCGACACCACCAATAAGCATCCTTTATAGTGGTAAAGAAAATCTTCCAGCAGATTAAGCGTATCAATGTCGAAATCATTAGTAGGTTCATCAAGAATGAGAAAATTAGGATTTTTAAGCAATGTAATCAACAAGTGCAGTTTACGTCTTTCCCCACCACTAAGATCCTCATAATACGTGTATTGCTGGTCATATTTAAAGCCAAAATAATTAAGAAATTGAGAAGCTCCAACATAGTTTCCATTTTCCATACGAATAACCTCAGCCTGTTCTTTCACCAGTTCAATGACCCGCTTATTACCGGCAAAAGGAAGTCCATCCTGTGCAAAATAACCGAATTGGATAGTTAGACCGGGCGTGATTTTACCGCCGTCAGCTTTAATTTCGCCCATAATCAGCTTAAGCAAAGTGCTTTTTCCGCTGCCGTTTTTGCCCACAATGCCGCATTTTTCTCCCTTTTTAAAAATGTAAGAAAAATCATTTAACAGTACATTATCATCATAAGAAAAATCCAAATTATTGATCTCCAATATTTTATTTCCAATTCGTTCCGTTTTCACCTGAAACCCTTCTGCTTTAGCCTCACGTTCTTGGGTAGTTCTCTCTTTTAATTGCTCAAACGACTGAATACGGGCTTTGGCCTTGGTAGTACGAGCTTGGGGCGAAGTATGAATCCAAGCCAGTTCGGCATGGTAGAGTTGTCGAATTTTTGCATGCTCAGCAACGGCATTAGCCAGCCGCTCAGCCTTTTTTTCCAGGAAATAGTCATATTTTCCTTTGTATGAGTATAATGTATGATTATCCAGTTCAATAATATTGTTACACACTTGATCTAAAAAATATCGATCGTGCGTAACCATAAGAAGAGTTGTGTTGGAGGAGGAAAGATACTCTTCAAGCCATTCAATCATCTCTATATCAAGGTGATTGGTTGGCTCATCCAAAATTAGAAGATCAGTCTTGGCTATGAGCGTTTTAGCTAATGCTGTCTTTTTGCGCTGTCCGCCCGACAATTCGCCCATATTTTTAAAAATATCGTCAATACCAAAACGCGACAAAATTTCCTTAGCGCGAAACTCAAAATTCCACGCATCAAGCCTATCCATCTCCTCTATTGCCTGGTGCAATCGTCTCTGCAGGTTGGAAGAGTTGGCATGCTGGCTGAGCGATAAAGCTATCTCATATTCTTTGATTGCTTGAATTACAGGTGTCTGTGTATCAAAAATGGTATCAATAATCGAAAAGTTGTCAGAAAAACTGTCCACTTGCGGCAGATACGACACGGTAATATTGTTTCGAAAAACCACCTCGCCACTGTCAGCGCTTTCCAAGCCGGCTATAATATTAAGCAGGGTGCTTTTTCCGGCTCCATTTCGGGCAATCAGGGCAGTTTTATCCCCTTTCTCAATACCAAATGTAATTTGATCAAAAAGCAATTTTTCGCCTATCGATCTCGATAGTTTTTCAACACTCAGGTAATTCATCAATGATTTCGTTATTCAAAACTGTGCAGCAACTCAATTTCCGATTTCCAGAGCGTTTCGTCCGGAGTTTCCATAATGACAGGGATATTGTCGAAACGGGGATCTTTCATAAAACGCTTGAAAAAGTCAATACCCAAAAAACCCTTTCCAATAGACTCATGGCGATCTACCCTGCTGCCATATTCCTTTTTTGTATCATTTAAATGTATGCTTTTCAAATAATTAATTCCAATAATTTCATCAAACTCAGCCCATGTTTTCTGATAGCCTGTCTCACTTTTCAAGTCGTAACCGGCGGAGTAGGTATGACAAGTATCAACACAGACGCCGATTCTGCTTTTATCTTCTACCTTACTGATTATCTGTGCAATATGTGCAAAACTAAAACCCACGTTACTGCCTTGTCCTGCCGTATTTTCGATAACAGCTGTTACCCCTTTGGTCTTAGCCAAGGTTATATTTATGGTTTCGGCAATAGTGCCCAAGCACTGGTCAAGCGTGATTTGATTAAGATGGCTTCCCGGATGGAAATTAAGCAATTGCAAGCCCAATTGTTCACATCGCTGCATCTCATCAAGGAACGCTTCCCTTGATTTTTGCAACGATTCCGGTTCAGGGTGCCCCAAATTGATCAAATAGCTGTCGTGTGGCAAAATATGTTGCGGTAAAATAGCGGCCTTTTCACAATTCTCTTTAAAGAGTGCAATATTTTTAGGGGTCAAGGCGGACGATTTCCATTGACGCTGGTTTTTGGTGAACAGGGCAAAGGCGTTAGCGCCAATAGCCTGTGCATTCAACGGGGCATTTTCTACGCCGCCCGAAGCGCTCACATGTGCTCCTAAATATTTCATAGTGAGATATTTCTCCTTTATTGTTTAATAAATTTATACTTTACTCGCTTTTTGCGCTGCAAAGATAAATAATTAACGCTTTTAAAGCAAGAATGACAATAAAAAAAGGGGTAACAATTTTACCATGATTACCCCTGTTCGCGGTGCGGACGGGACTCGAACCCGCGACCCCGTGCGTGACAGGCACGTATTCTAACCAAACTGAACTACCACACCAGATTGTTCTTAATTTTTGAGGATGCAAAAATACAACTTTTTTTCATTTTGGCAAGGGATTGCGAAAAAAAAAAGTGTTTTGCTTCGATTTTATTATAATCTATTGTTATTTAACATCATACATTCTCATGAATTAGGCATTAACGTACTTAAAAATGCCAGGATATGCCAAAATTATAGAGTATGGGGAGTTGATAAATGACCTTGTTTGTAATACGATTAACATAAAATACATTACTGTAGTTGTAAACATTGGTAGCCGACAAGGCCAATTCAAGGGTGTGCCGTTTTCCAAGAAAGAATTTCTTTTTTGCACTGACATCCAGCCGGTGATAAGCCGGCAATTGCCCCTGATTCAGATCTCCCAAGAGAAAGCTAAGCGTTTCATTGTCGTTCACATAGTTACTGTTGATTTGTGGAAAAGTGTAGAGTGGATAAAAAACTTGTGTTTGGGTAAACGGGAAGCCGCTTCCGTAGTTCCAACGAACATCGAATTGCCAGCTTTTGCGTTTACCACAAGCATACGAGAGAAGAATGTTGAGGTTATGACGCCGGTCGAAATGGGGCTTGTAATGCTGTTGGCCGTCGTAACGGGTTGTCCAACTTAGAGTGTAAGCCGCCCAGAAATAGAAACTTTTATACTCAAACTTTACAGTAATGTCGCTCCCATAGGCCATTCCTTTTTCCCACATATAATCGCGGCGCAGGTAGTCTGGCATAGCATTGTTGGTCGAAGTGTTGTCAAACAGTTGATAGCGATTTGGGGAGATAAGTTGCGAAAAATTCTTAAAAAATCCCTCTATATTGATTGAAGTATAGCGTAAAACGTCTATTTCCAAGCCTAAAATAGCATGCTGTGCTTTTTGCAGGTTGCGATTTATTTCTTTCCCGTCAAAACTGACAGGCATATCCTCAGGACTTGATAAAAAGCCATAGAAAAGGTTTACCACATCCTGGTCGGAAGAGATAGCAACATAATTTTGAGAATAGAGACCTCCAGCCAATTTTAATCGTATTTTATTGGTAATATTGTATTTAACAGCAATGCGCGGTTCAGGCGAAACAGCCGATAACGAGGCGTAATATTGCAGTCGAAAACTGGGTTCAATCAGTAATTTGTCCTTGAAATTATATTTATACTTCACGTAGAGGCCAAGGTCGGTAGTATTGTCTTCGGGAGTAAATTTTTCTCTGGCACTGTTGTAGTACTGATATATCGTTTTGTAGCCAAGCAGATCGAAACCTACCTTAAAAACGCTACGTCCTACAAAATAGCTGAAATTCATATTGGCCGTGAAGCCGCGCAGAGTGCTTTGTTTAGGAAAAAAGAGTTTATCCTCAAGACCTGTTGTGTAGTAAGAAAAGGTTACCGAACCGTCAATGGTCATAGGGACCTGACCGGGCACAATCAGGAAATTGGTGCCGACACCCAAATTAGTCCACTTGTAGGCAGCCACATCACTGTAATTCACCTGATCGTCAAAATAATAGCCAAAAAGGTTCCATTTGGTGCCTCCTTTGGCAGCAAGCGAAATTTTGGCGTAATAGTCCATATAATTATATGGAAGACCTTGTTTTACATAAGGATAGAGCAATTTAGTCGAATATTCCAAAAAAGAACCTTTGGCCGAAAGCAGAAATGATAAAGAGGTGTTTCGGTTTTCTTTAAGTTTTACAAGTGGCCCTTCCAGCAGCATTTTTGCGCCGAAAGTATTGATGCCTATATTTCCCGACAGTTGTCGTTTATTACCGTCACGTGTACGCACATCCATTACGGAAGATGTTCTCCCTCCATATTCTGCGCCGAAGCCGCCGGTATAGACATCGGCCATGCTAATTATATCAACATCAAACACAGAGAAGAGTCCAATAGAATGAAACGGACTGAAAATGAGCATGCCGTCAAGCAGCACCAAATTTTGCGCCGGCGTACCGCCTCTAATGTAAAGCTGGCCGCCCTGATCGCCGGTAGAAACCACACCGGGCAATACCTGCAAATACTGTGCAAAATCGGGTTGTCCACCGATAGAGGGCATTTTAGTCATCTCTTTGGGCGTAACCGTCATCACCGACACGCGCGGCTCCTGTACACGCTGCTGCGCTTCGCCACTCACCTGCACAGCATCAAGCATTGTTTTAGAAGGAATAAGCATAATTCGTTGAGTCAGCGTATTCCCTTTTATAATCACGCTATCGAAATAGGGTTCATAACAATAAAAATTGATTGTCAAAACATAGCGTCCGTCTGGAATATTGTTGATGATAAAAGAGCCATTTC
>JAISAD010000017.1 GCA_031266895.1 Bacteroidales bacterium | reverse complement strand
ATTTCAAGCAGACCCAAAAATTGGAGGCATTGCGCTATAGCACGGCCATAGAATTGGGAGCAAATTATTCATGGATTTATGGTCGTTTGATGCTGAATGCCAACCTGACTTATAATTGGACTCCCAAAGCCTATCTTTCGCATACCCTTGCACCCATAAATATAAGTACAATAGATACTTCCACTTACACTACAAGAACCATCAGTCACTATCCGGCTGAGTATCGGGATAAGTTTCAGAAAAATATAATTGTATCATTGAAATATGGAGTGAATTATTTTGTGCCCAATCTGAAAAGTAAACACACTTTGCGTCTTTATGCTTCGTTTGAGTCGGCCGGCATGCTGCTCACAGGCCTCAATAAGTTAGCCAATGCTATTAGCGGTAAAAATAAAACATGGATTGTGGCTGGCTATGAATATTCCACTTACGAAATGGCTGAATTTAGCCTGCGCTACTATTATATAATTAATAAAAACAACTCGGTAGCCACTCGCTTCAATATCGGCATGGCTTTCCCGCTTTTCGGCTCTCGGAATATTCCCTTTGAAAAAAGTTTCTTTTTAGGAGGAGCTAACAGTATGCGGGCGTGGGCATATCGAGCGTTAGGTCCCGGATCTTACCACTCTGAAGCCAGCATACAGCGTACCGGCGATTTGAAGCTGGAGATAAATATTGAATATCGCGGAACAATATATAAAGCATTGAAATTCGGTATTTTTGCTGATATGGGTAATGTGTGGCTGAGCCGTAAATATGCCGATATGCCCGGCGCCGAATTTAATATTAAAACCTTTTATAAAGAGATTGCCATTGGAGTAGGAGCGGGGCTTCGTTTCGATTTTAATTTCTTCCTTATTCGCCTTGATTATGGGCTGCCGCTTTACGATCCCTCTCGCCTGCAGGGCAATCAGTGGTTTAATGAAGCGTACGTAAAAAGCAAGTTATGGAAATGGGGGCAGGGTTTTCAATTTGCTATCGGTCATGCTTTCTAAACATGACTTTTGTGCACTTGTTACCGCCCATTTGCCTTTCGACCTCACTGAGGGGCAAAATCAAGCGCTGCAACAGATGTCTGTTTTTATATGCGAACAGATTGAAAATCGGCTATTTATACTAAAAGGCTATGCAGGAACAGGGAAAACCACCCTGATGAGCGCTATTGTGAAAAGTTTGCTGCAAATGCGGCAGCGTACGGTACTACTGGCGCCCACCGGGCGATCGGCAAAGGTTTTTTCATCATATGCCCATACAAAAGCCTATACGATACACAAAATGCTCTATCGTGTCAGTACAAAAGACGGGACGTTTCGCCTGATCCGTAAAAAGAACGTGTTGCATAATGCCCTCTTTATTGTGGACGAAGTGTCGATGATAAGCAGTAGCACTGTTGGTGATTTGTCGCAGCGGTCGCTCCTTGACGATTTGATGCAGTTTGTGTATGAGGGCGACAACTGTAAAATGATTTTTATCGGCGACGATGCGCAGTTGCCTCCGGTGCACAGCGATGAGAGTCCTGCTTTGGATATTGAGTTTTTGCATCGTAATTTTAATGTGGGGATTGACAATTGTTTGCTTACCGATGTAGTACGGCAGGCTAATGATTCTGGTATTTTATTCAATGCCAATATATTGCGAAAAAAAATAATGCAAAGGCAATATAAATTTCCCCTTTTTACAAAACAGTTGTTCCCTGATTTTTTTCGAATAAATGGAGCTGATTTGGAAGAATTGCTTAACACGCTTTATGGAAAATACAACATCGAAGATCTGGTGCTTATTACTCGTTCTAACAGGCATGCCTGCCTCTTTAATGAAGAGATACGGCGGCGAATTTTGTTTAGAGACAATGCAATAGCGGCCGGAGACTACCTTATGGCAATAAAAAACAATTACTATTGGGTAGATGAAACTTCTGAGGTGGGTTTTTTGGCCAATGGCGATATTATGGAAATTCTCTCAATCAACAAACAGGAGCAGCTTTTTGGCTTTCATTTTGCCGATGTAACAGTGCGGCTCTGCGATTATCCTGATTTTGACCATATTGACATTAAACTTATTTTGGAAAGTTTGAAAAGCCCAGAAACTTCGCTGAATGCAACACAGCAACAACTTTTATATGAACAGGTTGCTTTAGATTACCAGGATATAAAAGACCGCCGGTTGCGCTATTTAAAAATCAAAAATGATCCCTATTTAAATGCTGTGCAAGTCAAATTTTCCTATTCGCTCACTTGCAACAAAACGCAAGGTGGGCAATGGCGCATAGCGCTTATAGATCAAGTTTTTTTGCCCGACAACACGCTTAATAAAGAATATTTACGCTGGCTCTATACTGCCCTCACTCGCGCCACCGAGATTGTCTATCTCATCAACTTTGGAGATGAGAATTTTGGATAGACCTAAAACTTCAATTTTTTTGTATCTTTGCAGCCAATTTTAATATGTTCTATGAATTTTATCGAGCAAATCATTGAAGACGACTTGAAAAGCAATAAGAATGATGCCAGAGTACATACCCGTTTTCCGCCTGAGCCAAATGGTTATTTGCATATAGGGCATGCCAAATCGATATGCCTTAATTTCGGAATAGCGCAACAATATAACGGCTTGTGTAATCTGCGCTTCGATGATACTAATCCGGTGAAAGAAGATGTAGAGTATGTGGATTCTATCAAGGAAGATATTCAATGGCTGGGCTTCCAATGGGCAGGTGAATATTAGGCATCCGACTATTTTGATCAGCTTTATGCATGGGCAGAGCAGATGATTAGCGAGGGGCTGGCTTATGTGGACGACTCGTCGCAGGAAGAAATTAGCAATGGACGGGGTGTGCCTACCAAGCCAGGTGTGGAGAGTCCGTACCGAGGGCGCACGCCCGAAGAGAATTTGACCCTTTTTAGGGATATGCGTGCCGGCCGATTTCCGGATGGCAGCAAGGTATTGCGTGCCAAAATTGATATGACATCACCCAATATGCACCTGCGCGATCCCATTATGTACCGTATTCTTCATGCCGAACATCACCGCACCGGCAATAAGTGGTGTATTTATCCCATGTATGATTACGCACACGGACAAAGTGATTCCATAGAGGGGATTACGCACTCAATTTGTACTCTCGAATTTGAGGTGCACCGTCCGCTTTACGATTGGTTTTGCAAAGCGCTGAAGATTCATCATCCTCAACAGATTGAGTTTGCCCGCCTCAACCTGAGCTATACCATTATGAGTAAGCGAAAATTGATGCAATTAGTCCAGGAAAGGCATGTTATGGGATGGGATGATCCACGTATGCCTACCATTTCAGGATTGCGCCGCAGAGGGTTCCCTCCGCAATCGGTGCGCAACTTTGCCGAAACGGTAGGCGTGGCCAAGCGAGATAACATTATTGACGTCTCCTTGCTGGAATTTTGTGCCCGTGAAGAGCTAAATAAAGTGGCTGTCAGAACAATGGCAGTGGTTGATCCCGTTAAGCTTATTATTGATAATTTTGAGGAAAACAGGGTAGAAGAGTTGCAGGCTGTTAATAATCCCGAAAATCCGGAAGCAGGAACTCGCATGGTGCCTTTTACCAAAGAGTTGTGGATTGAACGCGCTGACTTTCGCGAGATGTCCGATAAAAATTTCTATCGCCTTACAGTGGGCGGCGAAGTGCGGCTCAAATATGCCTACATTATAAAATGCACGCATATTGATAAGGATACAGATGGCCATGTTACCGCTATTCATGTAACGTATGATCCTGAGACTCGCAGCGGCATGGCGCAAAGCAACCGTAAAGTGAAAGCTACCATACATTGGGTGTCGGCAGCACATGCCCGGAAAGCAGAAGTGCGCCTGTTCGACCGCCTGTTCAATGTTTCTAACCCTGACAGTTGCGAAGAGGGGCAAACTTTTATTGACCACTTAAATCCCGATTCGCTGATAATTTCGGAAGCATGGACAGAACAGGCATTAACTCTCGCTATGGCGGCACAATATTACCAGTTTGAGCGCATCGGCTATTTTTGCGTAGATAGGGATAGTTGCGATAATCGCCTTGTTTTTAATAAAACAGTGGGATTGAAACAATAAGAAGGTTTAGAACCTGGAAAATTAAGAGGTTAATTTTATAGAAAAAAAACAAAATGCAACAAATTAAAAAAATCACGTTGTTAGCAGTACTTGCATGTGGCAGTATGGCTCTTTGTGCACAGCAGGCACAGCAGAAGAAAGTCGAAATTAAGCATTTGACCGAAGCGGAATTTATTCAAAAAGTGTACGATGTCAATGCCGGCGATAAGGCCGTTTTTAAAGGAAAAAAATCGGTTATTGTTGATTTTTACGCCGATTGGTGCGGCCCGTGCAAGCGACTCGCTCCTTATCTGGAGCAGGCACTGGTTGATTATAAGGGTAAAATCGAAATTTACAAGGTGAATGTAGATAAGGAAAAGGCATTGGCTCAAAAGTTTGGGGTGAGCAGTATTCCTTTGCTGCTTTTTTTCCCGGTAAAAGGAAAACCGAAACAGGTACTTGGATTCAGACCGAAAGAGGAGATATACGGGTATATTGAGGAGTTGCTTTTGAAGACGGAAAAGTGATAGAGAATTGAAAATTATGGCTCATGATATTCATTCTCTCACTGATTATGACGTAAAAGTCCTGTTAGCTTTTAATGAAGCCATAAAGGGGAGTAAGAGATTTTCCGACTTTTTGTTGCAGAATGGATTCCCTGAATTAACAGCTTTGGCAGCGGCCATTAATTCGGATACCGATGCATTGGATTGGCTTTTAAAAAATGGCTATCCGGAATTTGGCGTATTGAGTAATGCTATTGATAATGAAGAGCATGCCATTGCCTGGCTGAAAAAGTATCACTGCGATTTTTTGTTTCAATTTGCTGCTGCCTGCCGCAAAGAAGACGAAGCAATTAAATGGTTTGCTGACCACGACTTGCGAATTTTTATTCTTATTATTCTCACCATTCACAGGGTGTTGCTCTATCAGTCATGGGATGCTTCTGATGTGCACAAGATCCGTAGAAGTTAGGCTTTTGCGGAAAAATGTTTACAACAAGATATTTCCCGGAATTATTGCAAGGATTCTTCTCTCTATAAGACAACAGCCATTTTCAAATTATAACGGTTGCCGTTCCGAGTTTTTAAAACGCACGGATAAATTCCTTTCCCGTTGGGTACAGGCAAGATTGTAGTATGTCCGGTTGTCTCTGTTTGGTAAATAAGACTTCCCATACTGTTATACACCTCTATTGTTGCCCCCTGCAGCAATGCGGCATCCAGCTTTGCTTCCAAATGAACAGTAGTGCCGGCGATAGCAGGGTTGGGATAGAGCGTAATCTTACTCCATATACCGTCAAATTCGTTAATATTCGTGGCAGTATCGGACAATGCACGGGTTATCGTTACCTTGTAAGTTTTTTGCGTATTTTGATCGTCATAAGCATTAGTAACCACAAGAGATATGATATTATCGCCCATTTGAAGAGATTGATTGGTTACATTGCCATTTACAGTTGCGGCATGATAATTTGGGATTCCTGTTACGCTAATACTTGATATGCTTGTATCAACTGTTACGCTGTATTGTGTTATTTCGGGACGGAAAGCAGGCGTAAGTGTTCCATTACTTAATTGAATATCCTGCAGAAAAGCATCCATATACTTAAGCTCTTCAGAATATGCCGCTACCAGGCTTTTGGTTTGCCGAAGTGTCATGGCATTGTCGGTATTGGCATCGCCTATGGCTATTCCCTCAAGAGTAGTGTTGGGCGATGAAAAATAGGGTATCCGAGTATATGCTATATTGGGTTCATTGCTGTAGCTCCCTGTTTCGTAAGTCATTACGGTAGAATATTTATTTCCCTGACCGGTTATGCCCCGCCAGCCTCTTGAATAGGAGTAAAGTCCGTGATTTTCTATTTCCCTGTGATGTCCGCAACCCATATTATGGGCTATTTCGTGTACCATGGAGAGCGAGGTTGCTGCCTGAGCTATTTTCACTATAGAAAAGGCATTTTGAGGACTTCCCCATTCGCTTCCCAGTACCCATCCTGCACCGCCTACGGAAGTCAGAGCGGCAAGCATTGTTACCATATCGGCATTGTAATGCCTGCGCAGCACGTGTATATCGTCCATAATTCCATCATTAGTCTTGGTTAATCGTATTAAATCCGTATTTGACGAACCGCTTTCCGTATAATTTAATTCACATTTATGTACCATATTCAGTATGATATTCGTTTGCGAATTGGAAAATGCAAGATTTGCTTTCTGCAGGGCTTGATTTATCAACAGGTCAATACTGCCCGCATTGGCTATTGCCCATTGTTTTGCGGCAGGAGTATAGGCTACAAGCAAGTCAATAACTACAGTATCGTTGCTTGCCGGCAAGGCATAGCTTGCAGAGATCTCGGTGGAGTTACGATGCAAGCGGCTTTTTTTATTCGTTTTATTGTCTTCGGGGTCGAATAGGGCGATTTCAGCCTTTTCATTTTTGCGAATACTGGATAGCTTTTGCTCAAGCAGATAAT
>JAISAD010000086.1 GCA_031266895.1 Bacteroidales bacterium | reverse complement strand
ATTTCAATGTATTAAAATTGTAATAGCACGTTATGTTTTATCAGTATTAACATATTATTTATATTTTCCGTGCCCGGGTTATGGTGTGTATCAGACATAACACCCAAATTAATAAGATAAATTTTTTCATGGCACTTTAGTTTTTAATGAATTTACTGTAATATTTTCTGCCGTTTTGCTGCCTGATTTCTATAAAATAGAGTCCCGAACTGTAATGGCTAACGTTGAACGCAGTAATCGAATTGCTAATCAATTTATTTTCCAGGCATATTCCATGTATATTATACAAGCTTATGGCAGCATGTTGATAATCCTGTATTTCTTTTATTTCTATATTAATAGCATCTGTTGCAGGATTGGGATAAACAGTAATATCTAAAAGTTCGGTATTATTTTTAATTCCTGAAAGAGAGTTACAGGGGAGATTATAAGCCTGCCACCAGTCGGTAACAAAATCGAATTCATTATCATGATAACAACGTAAATTTATTGTGTACATGGCAGCATCAATATAACTGCTTATTGTTTCCATAAACACCTTGGGATGTCCTATTTTTTCAATATAAGTATATTGTTTTTGAAGGGGACGACTGTAAAACCAGTCGGAAATGCCAATAATAGTATCATCTAGCAGTGTTGTAGAAAACTGTTTCAGGTTTTGTGCCGTTACGGAGATATCTTCAACTTTGCATTTTATTTTATGAAAAGCCACGGAATCTGGATCAAAATAAATCCTTTTAAAAGAGAAACAAACCGTATCTCCAACATTTACCCCAAAGTCATAAATCAGATGAAATTCATTGTTTTGGTGGTAATAGATTTTCTTTTCATCCTGACAAAAAATGGCAGTATCAGAGTTTCGGCATACCATTTTACAGGTTTTACTACCAATAACCGTATCTTTCAACGATCTATAATGCTCACAACTCTTTAAAGGGTCTGTAGCCGTATAGGTATAATACCATTCCGCTCCAACAGGAGCAAATTCAGGATAAGACTCCTGCGCTTGCACTGTACCTGAGTATATAAACAGATACACAATAATGGCAAAGCAACTTAATGTACAAATTGGCTTTTTCATAATGCAGCCTCTTTTCCGGTTAAGCGTTACTGTTTTGTGAGCTTGTGCGAAAATAATACTTTCGCTTCCCGAGTGTTTAATGAACCGATTCATAACAGTTGAATTTTAAATTAAGAAATAAGTTTACGTTCTTTCAGTAAAGAATGCTGCAAAAATACTAATTATTTTTATTTAATCACCACATGCGCATGTCGTGTTGTCGAGATACGTATGTCGTGCTTGCGAGATGCGTGTGTCGTGACTCCCCACACACGTATGTGGAGACCTTCCTCATGCGTGTCTCGGCAGCACGACATGCGTATCTCGTTTTACCCCCCTATACTTTGCGAATAACACAAAGGTAAAAAACAAGGAAGCATGCCACTTTTGTAGCATGCTTCCTTAAAAAAAACACCATTCATCTAAAAACCTCTTCAAAGAATATGACTGAAGGCAATTACCTGCTCTCAGCCAATTTTTTGTAACCCTCGTATCGCCATTTGGCATTTTTTTCCGTAGCGGCAAACAACTCTTCAGCTTCCTGTGGAAAAGTTTTCAACAGGGAGTTATAGCGCACTTCGCTCATAATGAAGTCGCGGAACTTGCTCCAGTTAGGTTCGGCACTATCCAGGCTAAAGCCGTTGCCATCCTGCTCTTCCGTTTCGGGATTAAAGCGCCAGAGATGCCAGTATCCACACTCTACCGCGCGCTTTTCTTCGCGTTGGGTAGTCCCCATGCCGGTAGAGATGCCGTGATTGATGCAAGGGGCATAACAGATAACAATGGAGGGGCCGTTAAAGGCTTCAGCTTCCTTAATGGCTTTGAGATACTGCGCCTGATTAGCGCCCATAGCTACTTGAGCCACATATACATAACCATAAGACTTGGCAATCATGCCCAAATCTTTCTTGCGAATCTTCTTCCCGGAAGTGGCAAATTTGGCCACTGCACCAGCCGGCGTAGCTTTTGAAGACTGTCCGCCGGTATTGGAATAGACTTCGGTGTCTAAAACCAGCACATTCACATTCTCTCCGGAAGCCAGCACGTGATCCAATCCGCCAAACCCGATGTCGTAAGCCCAGCCATCTCCACCGATAATCCAGTGTGATTTTTTAGCCAGATATTGTTTCAAATTAATAATTTCCCTGCAATAGCTGCAATCGCATTTGGCTGCTTCGATTACAATCTGAGCAGAAACTTTATTACAAATTTCACTGTTTTCACAGTTGGCAATCCATTCGCTAAAGAGTGTTTTCAGCGCATCAGTACAGCAATTGCATTCCGCAATAGCCTCTTTCATAATACGTTTCAATCGGTCGCGCATTTGACGGTTAGCCACAGCCATTCCCAAGCCGTACTCGGCATTGTCTTCAAAGAGCGAGTTTGCCCAGGCCGGTCCACATCCCGACTTGTTGTTTTTGCAGTAGGGAGTTGAGGGAGCCGAGCCGCCATAAATGGATGAACATCCCGTAGCATTGGCAACCAGCATCTGTTCTCCGAAAAGTTGCGTAACAGCTTTAATGTAAGGCGTTTCGCCGCAACCGGCACATGCCCCTGAAAATTCAAACAGCGGCTGTGCAAACTGACTGTTCTTTACGGAAGCCATCTTGTCAATCAGATGGTCTTTATATGTTACCGTTTTTTGTGCATATTCCCAATAAGGGATTTGCTGCATTTGTTCTTCCAGCTTAGCCAGTACAAGCGCTTTATTTTTTGCCGGACAAATATCCACGCAGTTGCCGCAACCGGTGCAGTCTAATGGCGAAACCTGCATGCGGAAGTGCATTCCGGCCATCTCTTTCGGCACCTTCATGTCGAGCGTATTCATGCCGGCGGGTGCTTTGGCTTTTTCTTCATCAGTCATTACCACCGGACGAATCACGGCGTGCGGGCAAACGTAGGAGCACTGGTTGCACTGGATGCAGTTTTCGGAAATCCATTCCGGGATTGTAATGGCGATACCCCGTTTTTCGTAAGTGGTAGTGCCGGCCGGAAAGGTGCCGTTTTCGTAACCGGCAAATGCGCTAACCGGCAAATCGTTGCCCTTTTGCGCCATCATTGGAAGCATCACCCTGTTGATAAATGCCGGATTATTGGGGTTGTCAACTTTGGGGGTTACTGTAATATTAGCCCATTCTGCCGGAATAGCCACCTCTTGAATATCGCCGCCTCTGTCCACAGCAGCATAGTTCATCTTTACAATATTTTCACCTTTCCTGCCGTAAGATTTCACGATAAACTTCTTCATTTGCTCTACTGCCAAATCGTAAGGGATAACGCCCGAAATCTTGAAGAAAGCCGACTGCAAAATGGTGTTGGTTCTGTTGCCCAGCCCAATCCCTCCTGCAATGTTGGAGGCATTGATAATATACATTTTAATGCCATTTTCAGCTAAATATTTCTTGACATGGTCAGGAAGCCGCTTTTTGGTCTCTTCCACATCCCAAATAGAGTTATAAAGGAAAGTGCCGCCTCGCTTTAACCCTCTCAGGCAGTCATACTTATCTAAATAGGCCGGCACGTGCACGGCAACAAAATCAGGTGTTCCTACCAAATAAGGGGCTCTGATTGGGGAATCACCAAAACGAAGGTGCGAGCAGGTGTAGCCGCCCGATTTTTTACTGTCGTAATCGAAATATGCCTGACTGTATTTGTCGGTATTATCTCCAATAATTTTTATGGAATTTTTATTTGCGCCTACTGTGCCATCTGCCCCCAGGCCATAAAATTTAGCTTCAAAAGTGCCTTTGGGCAGGATAGGAAATTCGGGTAAAACGGGCAGCGACTTGTGGGTAACATCGTCCACAATGCCTACTGTGAATTGATTTTTCGGCTGTGCTTCATACAGGTTGTTGAATATCGAAAGAATGTGTGCCGGTGTGGTGTCTTTGGAAGAGAGGCCATAGCGCCCTCCGATAATAAGCGGCTTTTTGCCGCAAGAACCGTTATTGCAACCGGCAAAGGCTTCTACTATATCCAAATAGAGCGGATCGCCATTGGCGCCGGTTTCTTTGGTGCGGTCGAGTACGCAAATGTGCGTAACTGTTTTGGGCATCACTTCGCACAGGTATTTCACAGAGAAAGGACGATACAGGTGTACCGTAATGAGACCTGTTTTCTTGCCCTCTGCATTCAGTTTATCCACAACAGTTTTGGCTGTTTCGGTAACAGAGCCCATAGCAATAATAATATGAGTAGCATCGGGAGCGCCATAGAACGTAAAAGGAGCATAATGGCGACCGGTAAGCTTGCTAATCTCTTTCATGTAATCGGCTACGATGTCGGGAATGGCATCATGAAACTTATTTTGCGCTTCTCGAGTCTGGAAGTAAATATCGGGATTTTGAGCCGTGCCGCGTGTAACCGGATGTTCGGGATTGAGGGCATTATCCCTGTAGTCTTTCAGGGCATCCTGATCTACCAGTTTTGCCAGCATCTCCTGGTCGGCAGCTTCCACTTTCTGAATTTCGTGAGAGGTACGGAATCCGTCAAAGAAGTGCAGGAAAGGTATTTTGCCCTTAATGGCAGCTAAATGCGCTATGGGAGCCAAATCCATAATTTCCTGTACCGAACCGGTGGCGAGCATGGCAAAGCCTGTTTGGCGTGCACTCATTACGTCTGAGTGGTCGCCAAAAATTGACAAAGCCTGAGCAGCCAGGGCGCGTGCCGACACGTGAAAAACGCCCGGCAACAGCTCGCCGGCAATTTTATACATATTGGGGATCATAAGCAAAAGCCCCTGTGATGCAGTAAAGGTTGAAGTAAGCGCTCCAGCCTGCAGCGAACCGTGGACGGCGCCTGCAGCACCCGCTTCCGATTGCATTTCTACTACTTTAACATTTTCATTAAAAATATTTTTTCTTCCACCCGCACTCCACTCATCTATATATTCGGCCATAGTGGAAGAGGGGGTGATGGGATAAATAGCGGCTACTTCGCTAAACATGTACGCTATGTGGGCTGCTGCGCAGTTGCCATCACACGTCATAAATTTCTTTTTTGCCATAATTTATTGTTATTAAGTATGTTGTATAAAAATATTTCGTCATATTTTACGGGTGCAAAAGTAGTAAAAAAAAAGAAGAAACGCAACTGCTTTCCATACGGAGTTGAACTTAAAGCGGTATTCAATAAATAATAGCCTGAAAAGGGATGCTGCTTTTTAGCTTTTTTTATATATCCGCACTTAGCCTTTCAGCCGCTTTGCAGCCTGTTGAAAATGCGGCGCTTTGCGCCAAATTATCTCTTAAATTTGCGAAAACCAGTCTGAAACGCTTCCAAAGCTGAAATAGAAATGGAGCATTTTGCGCCTGTTTATACTTATGAAAACAGGGAAAATAAGAAAAAGATACTGTATTAATTTTTTTTATATATTTGCACCGTCATTTTTTTAGCATTAACCAAGAGAATCAAAACAGGAAATTTATATAATAATCATTAAAAATAAACAGAACATGATAGCAAGAACATTCAAAAAAGTAGCAGCAGTTTGCCTGCTAATGGCAGCCTGCGTGCTGCTGGCCTCCTCGTGCAAGAAACCCGAGGAAGAGCTTGACCCTCAACTTCAACTGCAGAACAAGCCGCAGCGCCCTGGCGATACGGCTGTGGTTGTCTCTCCCGGCGACAGCGTGCTGCCGCCCTACATTGAGAAGTGGATTTGGATGGAATACACTGACTTTTCCGGCTGCTGGCCGATTTCCGAAACCTGGCCGCCGCCCGAAGATCTCTTTGGTGCCGATGCCCGCGCCATTACTATTGACTGGCGCGACTCTACCTACACAAGCCAAAGCTGCAAAAGCGCAGCTAATTACCAAATTGTGCCCGAAATTTCAGGGAGGTTTTCAATGAGGGATAAGATAACAATTTTACCAAATATAACCCATGATACCATATACTATAAGGTAATCAGATTTAGCAATGGTATTACTATGGGGCCTGTGGAAATCAAAGATTGGACTGTAAACCCATCTGACTGGTATTATCCTTCACTAACTGCTTACGCTCAAAAATATCTAGTTCCAAATCAATTTGTTGCAATTTGGACAGGGCAATACCACGGCACCTATGAATTTCAATTGTATTTTCTACGAATCACTTCACAAAATTACCTACATCAACCTAAAAAACAATTCGTAACATCTTATCAAAAGACAAATTATAATCAATTTAAATATCAATCATTTAAAAGTATTAATTATGGAAAATAAATTATGGACTCGTCAAGCAAATATTAACCTTTTGCTTGCTTTATCAAAATTATTGCTGTCCGTATGGATAATGACTCTAACCTGCTTTGTAACAGCGCAAAACACCCCATTGCGCTATATAGCCTATCCGGCCGATTCGCTGCAGAATATTACACCCAACAGGTTTTTTCAAAGCACCCTTGGCCTGAAAGCACCCAACAGTTTTGTAGTCAGGGACTCCATTACGGTGAGCCAAAACAGCTTGTTGCTGTACTTCAGGCAACTGTACGACGGCCTGGAAGTGATAAACTCGCGCCTGTACCTCACCTACCGCAATGGCCTGCTACAGCGCTACACCGGCTTCTACCTGCCCATTGCCTCCGATTTTAACACCCGGGCGCAACTCTCGGAAAAAGACGCCGAGCAGATTTATCGCCTCCGGCATGCCCTGCCCGATACCGCTAAAATTGACATGCGGACAGCAAGGGTAATTATGGAGAACCCCGACACCGCTGCATGGAGCGGCGGCAACAGGGCGCTGCTCTGCTACCGGATTGTGGCGGCGGGAGGCTTTTATGGCCCTGCCCTCTATATTAATGCCCATACCGGCGCTATTCTGCTGGAACAGAACAGCTACAGTGCCGGCAACTTCAACACCCGCTACTACGGCGCACAGTCGGCGCCCAACTTTTACTACAGTTCGCCCTATGGCGGCGCCTGCTACTACAACCAGAAATATACGCTGCAAACGCCGGCAAACTTTCCCCGATTTGTGGTACACGATGCCGGCTCCTATGATATCTATGCTGCGCCCAACAGCGCTTACGACGGCGAATGCTCCCCCTTTTACGACAGCGACAACAGCTGGACAGCCGCAGAACATTCCCGCAACTATGCGCAGGACGCCTACTGGGGCGTATATAACACCATCTCCTACTTTATGAGCAAATATAACTGGTCGGGCTTTGACGGAACGGGGCACAGTGCAAAAAATGGCAGCTCCAACTTTTATGTAATCGTCGATGTAAACAGCTTCGGGCAGCTACAGTACATGCGCGATAATGCCGTCTGGTACCGGGATTTGGCCAATGGCAGCAGCAGCTCGGAAGGCAGCAAGGGAGTGAGCGACAGCTACTACTATATTCTGGTGGGACAGACACAACACTTCCAGCCCTTTACCTCCATCGACATTATGGCGCATGAATATGCGCACGGGGTGGATGACTATACTTCGGAGCTGGGCATCTATACAGGCCCCAATCCCGAAATCTACGCGCTTGCCGAAGGGCTGAGCGATATTTGGGGCGCAGTAGTAGAGCATGAATATGCTCCCTCCGCCAGCGGGCAGGATGAGTGGACCGTAGGCGAAAAGCCTATGAACGGCGGCTATCTCCGCAATATGGCATTTCCGGAAGATCCCAATGCACAAATGAAAATGGTAAGAGAATACAGAGATTCTACATGGAATCGATATTTTAATGCCGCCAATTCCTCCAACGACTACAATAAATACGCCTTAAGCGGAGTATTAAGCTACTGGTTCTACCTGCTGGTCAATGGCGATGGCTGCACGGTAAATGGCATCGGCTGGGAAAAGGCCGCCAAAATAGTGTTCAATACCCAGCGTTACGGGCGCGGGATTAACAACTACACCTATGGAAATTTTGAAGGATTTCAAGGGTTTGCGTGGGCAACAGTGTCCATTGTTCGAGACCTGCTCGGAATGGATGTTGTCCTTGCGCTTCCTGCCGATCCCAGCTTTACCCCGTCCGACCTCGAAGAGCTGATTAGTGCCTGGGAAGCGGTAAACATTAATGTAGGAAACAGCAGCAATGGCGAATCCGGCAGCGAAATCAACGGCAATGTAGTGTGGGACCACAGTAAACTCATCACCTCAACCGTAACCGTAAACCCCGGCGCCACGCTCACCATAACCGGCATCATACACTTTAAGGAAGAAGCAGCCCTGGTCATCAAGCCCGGCGGA
>JAISAD010000009.1 GCA_031266895.1 Bacteroidales bacterium | reverse complement strand
ACCCACCTGCGCCCTTCCTTGAATCAACTCTTTGCGATGGAGTCGTTAGCGGGATTCGAAGCAATTATCGAACAGATTAAAGCAGAAAACATGCCTGTGTTAATGGCTGGGCTGCAAATGGATGAACAATTGAAACTGTTATATGGCACAAAATTGGACAACTTGCAATTCAGGAAATTGCTGCAAACGCTGCAAATAGACAATCGAAATTACGAAAAATGGCAGGAGAGTTGCATTTACAGCTATGCCACCCATTTAAAAAAATTCAATTTCACCTTTTTTCACAATGCACTCATCCTTTCGGACGATATTGAAGTGGTGAAAGCAGCTGTCAATCAATTTAGAAATCCCATTAATTTATTGGCAAACAAAGAGTTTCGAAATTTATATCAATTGGTAGATAAAAACAGGCGACAAAACTGGCTCTTGCTGCAGCATTCCCGCTTTGCTTCCATTTTGTCCACGCAAAGTGACTCTATATGGCAACCTGCCTTGCATCAGCTTAACAAAACAGCCCAATGGTCGGCTTTTCAACTGCGCATGAATGATAACGAAATGCACTTGTCGGGCTATTGTTCGGCCGAATCCCCGTTTTTTCAACACTACAAGACCCATCCAGCCACTACAGAAGACCTTAGCGACCGCCTGCCTATGGATTGTTATCACTATACCGCATATTTTGCGCCGCAAACTTCCATTTTTACAGATAGCGATTTCTATCAAAACATATGGCAGAAACTGTGTCCTGAAGCGCTATATACATTTACATTGAGTAACAGCGACTCAATTACATGCTATACTTTATTGAAAACCGACACAACACAAAATCCGATAAGCAAAATTATCAGCGACACTATGCCTGATATGTTCTATTATAAAAATCATCCTGTCTATAAAACGAGCTGCACCGCTATAACTAAAGAGGGGAAACAGCTTACATTTTACATGACCATCTACAAAGATAGTTATATTTTTGCCGAATCGCCCGATGCTCTTAAGCAATATCTTAACCGCATAATAGCAAATAAAACATTGAGTAACAGCAATTTTCACAAATACGTTCACAATCATTTGCCTTCAGAGCGCTGCTTTGAATTTTCAGGACAAAATATCGCCTGTACCCAGTTGCTTACCCTCGCCTTTGCTAATCCAAATCACAATTTTATTCCGATAACCATATACGCAAGATTCTGACAGTCAAACATTATGGAGGAAAAATTATCTGTTATGTGGAAAGTTTTTAAATACAAGAAAAATATCCATCTCATTAATAACAAATCACATTAACAACAAGAAAAAAGTGTTTTTTTAAGAAAAACAGTTGTGTGTATCAAAAAAAAGTGTATTTTTGCACCCCGAAATGTAAAGCATAGCTATAGCTGCTTCTGTTAGTATCGTAATTCTTTTAAAGGGGTTTTGGAATGCGAATAAATGTGGAATCTCTTTCCATGCACTAATAGGAAGCAGTTTTTTTTTTTGACTAAAAATGAACAGCATGAATCGAAGCCGCATCTTTTTCACATCCATTTTATACTGCTTGCTGGGCAGTGTGTTGTTGACCTGCCATTCCTCAAATAAAGGAAAAAGGGATATGACAAAAGAGGACAGCCTTGATGAAATTAAGGTAAAAGTTTTTGGCGAACAATTGGAACGTACCACCATGTCGGGCGATGCGAAATTCTACAACGAAGCCTTTGACGAAACCTGCCTGAAAGAAGCTATTTCTGATAACAGCATTGTGAAAAGCAGTTTCGATTCCGAGTTCGGACTATCATTCTTTCACGCTTACCTCAATGAAGGAAATTTCTGTAACGAGACAGTTAATAATGGTGGACAATACCATTTTGTGCGTCAGTATGTGGAAAACGAACAGTATCATATTGTATTCAGAAAATATGTGGACCTGGGCAATATGGAAATTCGCGATTACACGCTCAAATCAAAAGAGGGTAAGGTCAAAATTTGTGGCGGCTATATATACAATAACAGTGCAACATTAAGTAACGATTTGAAATACACTGTATTATATCATGTGTTAAAACAAACCAATCCCCAGGGAGAAACTCATCTTTTAGAAGAAGCACGCACTCTGTTAGAGCAAAGAAAAGCCGCTGAAGCTATAGCACTGTTACAACTCAAAAAATCGATAATAGCTGATTATCCATATTATAAAGATTTGTATATAAGAGCATTATATGAAACTGACAGCAAGAATTTTTTAAACCGATTAAAGGATATGGTCTGCGACAGTCTGATAGATAAACGGACTCAACTGTTGCACACCCTGCTCTACTGCTCCAATCAAGGGCTGGTAGATCCGTGTCAGGCAACCATTGAGGAGCTTATTCCCTATACGGGCGATGATCCTATATATCTGCTCTTCTTCGCTCATGCAAATTTTGTGGCCAAAAATTACCAAATTGCCCTTGATTGGTATCACACTGCCGAACAAAATATGGCACTAATCTGGGATGTGTGGTATGGGCAGCTGGCCTGTTATGCATCATTGAACGATAAAACTAATTTTCATAAAACCCTGGAGAAATCACAAGAAATCTTTGGGATGACAGCCGAACAGACAGCAGATTTTAAGACGCGACATTTTCCTAAAATGAGATAAAAAAAAAAATTGCAGGAAAATCCGAATATATTAATTTTTTTTCGTACTTTTGCACTCCAATTTTAAGAGGATAAATTAATCAAAAATAAAGTTAAGAATGGCAAATCACAAATCAGCAGAGAAAAGGATAAGAACCAATGACCGCAAGAGATTAGAAAACAGATATTATGCTAAAACAATGCGGAATGCATTGAAGGATTTTAGATTGATAACTGACAAAAACACTGCGGAAAGTAAGATTTCTCATGTAACTTCTCTTATAGATAAGCTGGCAAAAAAAGGCATTATCCATGCTAATAAAGCGGCTAATCTAAAATCAGGAATGATGAAGAAAGTTAATAATATGCAATAAGGAGTTTTTTTTTCATGTTTTATATTTCATAATTAGGTCGTGATGAGTTATCATCACGCTTTTTTGTATTTTTGCATGCTGAATATAACAAAACTAAAATTAAACTGCAATGATAAGTAAAAGAAAAGAGATGTTTCCTAATGTAAGCGACGAACAGTGGAATGACTGGCGCTGGCAAGTGCGCAATCGCATTGAAACCCTTGACGAACTGAAAAAATATATCTGCCTTACTCCCGAAGAGGAAGAGGGTGTATTGCAATCGTTGCAAACATTACGAATGGCCATTACACCATACTACCTGAGTTTGATTAGCCTCGAAAATAAAAATTGTCCAGTACGCAAACAGGCTATTCCTACCGGCCACGAAACTCATCAGACGGCAGCCGACCTGCTCGACCCTCTGCATGAAGATGAAGATTCGCCGGTACCCGGATTGACCCACCGATACCCCGACCGCGTTCTCTTTCTGATTACAGACATGTGCTCCATGTACTGCCGACACTGCACCCGTCGCCGTTTTGCCGGTCAAAATGACTGTGAATCGCCACAAGAGCGTATCAAAAAGGCTATTGACTATATTGCGCATACTCCACAGGTGCGAGACGTGCTGCTATCGGGGGGTGATGCCCTAATGGTAGGTGATAATATGCTAGAATCTATCATTCAGCAGCTTAGAGCTATTCCTCATGTAGAAATCATACGTCTTGGCACCCGTACTCCTGTAGTATGTCCGCAACGTATCACCGACAATTTGGTCAACATGCTGAAAAAATATCATCCGATTTGGGTCAATACACATTTCAATCACTCAAATGAGATTACAACAGAAGCCGCCGAAGCATGCGCCAAATTGACCAATGCCGGCATTCCGCTGGGCAATCAATCGGTACTTCTGCGCGGCGTGAATGACTGCGTGCACACTATGAAACAGCTGGTACATGATCTTGTAAAAATACGGGTACGCCCCTATTATATTTATCAATGCGATCTATCCATGGGTCTGGAACATTTCAGAACACCCGTATCGAAAGGCATTGAAATTATTGAAAATCTGCGTGGACACACTTCCGGATATGCAGTGCCTACTTTTGTGGTAGATGCCCCCGGCGGTGGCGGAAAAACACCGGTAATGCCCAACTATATCCTTTCACAAGGACATCATAAAGTGATTTTGAGAAATTTTGAGGGCGTAATTACCACCTATACGGAGCCGCAAAATTATCAGGATTGTCAATGTGAAAAATGTAAAAATCATGCCCATTCCGAAGGCGTAGCCTCACTGTTAAGCGGCGAAAATATGGCAATAGAGCCGCAAAATTTAGAGCGAAAACACAGACATAGAAAGTAAGAGTGTCGAAAATAACCGAAAATGTTCTTAAATACAGCAGCATTTCCATTGTAGGAATGGAAAAAAACACTGGTAAAACCGAGTGCTTGAATTATTTGATTACTCAATTGAATAAACTTGGTAAATCATTATTAATAAGCTCAATAGGAATTGACGGTGAAAATTATGATCGTGTTACGCAAACCTCAAAACCTGAAATAACATTGCAATCAGGAAATATTTTCGTTACTTCAGAGCATTTTTATCGTATCAAATCGCTAACGGCCGAAATTTTGGATGTTTCGGAAAACAGCACTGCTACAGGACGCTTAGTTACAGCCAAAACACTACTGGCCGGAAAAGTGATTATAGCCGGTCCGGTTGACACTGCTCACATGAAACAATTCATTAACAAAATGCCGCAGTGGAATGCCGATATTATGCTGATCGATGGTGCATTATCACGCAAAAGTTTAGGGGCACCCTCTGTTACCGAAGCTATGATTTTGACCACAGGCGCGGCACTTTCGCCCAATATAGGCGAGCTGGTGCGCAAAACGGCTTTTACCTGCCAGCTTATCAACTTGCCTTGTTATGAAACAGCACATCAAGAGGTGCTATCAAGACTGCAACAGGGCATCTGGGCTATCACGCAAACGGAAATCCATAACTTGCATATTGCCTCATCGCTGCTGCTGGAAAAAATGCATGTGCCAATTTTTGCATACGGGCATACCCTGTTTGTCAGCGGTATGGTTACCGACAAATTACTCAATTTTTTGCGCAAGCAAAAAGAGATTGAGCGTATTGTACTGATAGTCAAAGATTTTACAAAACTGTTTATCACGCCAGAAGCCTACTATGCTTTTACTAAAAAAGGCGGAATAATCAAAGTGTTGCTCAAAACCCATTTGATTGCAGTGTGTGCTAATCCTGTTTCTCCACAAGGTTATATTCTTGATTCTCAAGAACTTTGTTCTAAACTAACAGACGCTTTACAACTGCCTGTTTATGACATTCGGCAGAAAAAATAAAAGTCAATTTCCGTATTATATACTGAAAATTTTAATACTTTTTCTCTGCAAATACTATTTCTTAACTTCTCTAACTTCCTAACTTCTAAATTTTTATTAGTACGTGCATAATTAGAAAATTTTATGTATCTTTGCCCCATCAAAAATAATCATTAACATTAACAAAAAACATTAAGTATTATGGCTTTAACAATTGATTCCACCAATTTTGATTCGCTGGTTAGCGGCGAACAGTTAGTAGTAATTGACTTTTGGGCGCCCTGGTGCGGCCCTTGTCGCGCTTTAGCCCCCGTGATTGAAGAATTAGCAAAAGAGTATGAAGGAAAAGCGATTATCGGCAAATGCGATACTGACGAAAACAACGAGATTGCAGTCAAATTTGGCGTACGCAATATCCCCATGCTGGTATTTTTGAAAGGCGGAGAGGTGAAAGATACCCTTGTTGGCGCAGTTCCTAAAGCTAAAATCGCGGAGTTAATTAACAAGCATTTGTAATTCAAGTATTTATTCATTTTTTTATTCACCTAATACTACTTTTTTATGAAAAATCATCCTAAAGGTTTGATACCGGCGGCTCTCTCGAACATGGGCGAACGTTTCGGTTACTACATCATGAATGCCGTTTTGACACTGTTCCTGTGTTCAAAATTTGGTTTGCCTCCTACACAAGGAGCCCTAATTTTTTCAATTTTCTATTTTGGCATTTACGCCCTGTCATTAGTTGGCGGAGCTCTTGCCGATAAATTGAACAATTACAAAGGCACCATTATCGCAGGCTTGATCACTATGGCTGTGGGTTATACCTTGCTCGCAATTCCCATTATGTCGAATTCGGACAACAAGCAATTTGTATTTACATTTACCTGCGTTTCATTGTTTGTTATAGCTCTTGGCAATGGCCTTTTCAAAGGCAACTTGCAAGCTATTGTAGGTGCAATGTACAATGATAAAAGGTATGAAAAGAATAGAGATGCCGGTTTTCAAATTTTCTACGTTTTTATCAACATTGGCGGAATGTTTGCACCCTTTGTAGCTCCATTTTTAAGAGATTGGTGGTTGAAAGTTAATCATTTCGTCTATAATGCTGATATTACTACACTCTGTCACAAGTTTTTACAATTTGGACAGAACATGATCGGCGCAGGTGCCACTCAGGAAGAATTGGCAACAGGAGTCACGCAATATGAAACGTTAACCCACCTTGCACATAATGTCACTTTAACAGGCAGTACTATTGACCCGTCCAATCTTTCTGAGTTCTGTACTCACTATCTCAACACATTCAATACGGGTATTCATTATGCTTTTATTGCCTCAGTAGCCGCAATGCTGATTTCATTGGTAATATTCTTATGTACCAAGAAAATTTTTCCCAATCCTATGAAAGAGGTCAAAGATGTAGTAGCTTTAACACAAGAAGAAAGATTAAAAATGGCAAAAGAAATAAAGCAAAGAATGCTGGCTTTATTTGCCGTGCTTGGCGTAGTGATCTTTTTCTGGTTCAGTTTCCATCAAAACACGGTTGCTTTGAAATTTTTTGCAAGAGACTTCATAAACACCAATGCTGTTCCGCCTGAAGTTTGGGATTTTATTAATCCTTTACTGGTAGTATGCTTAACACCACTCATTATCTGGTTTTTCTCATTTCTGCGCAAAAAAGGGAAAGAACCTTCTACTCCAAAGAAAATCGCTATCGGAATGGGAATTGTTTTGATTGGATACCTGTTTTTAACAATCATTTCCTCCCTTAAGGGTTATCCTTCATACAATGAATATATGGCGCTCAATGAATCGGGACGACTTGCCATAAAATCTACCCCATGGAT